>DAIQPL010000152.1:0-9334 GCA_036787395.1 Flavisolibacter sp.
AAAAAGCAGTCGTTTCATATAACGAGTTATACTCTAATATATAGATTCTCTATCATCATCAATCCACCACTTCCGCAATTTCTTCACTCTTCATATGGGCATTACGCATAGAAATACTTCGGGCAACAATGCCAGCAAATTCGGAAAACGACTTCTTGCTTATCTCATCATCACTCATCATAACAGGCACACCGATGTCACCACCTTCCCGGATACTTTGTACTAAAGGAATCTGCCCCAAAAAAGGAAGATCATATTCTTCGGCTAGCCGCTTACCACCTTCTTTGCCAAAAATATAATACACATGATCGGGCAATTCCGCTGGAATAAAATAACTCATGTTTTCAACCAAACCAATGATAGGTACATTCATTTGTGCCTGTCCAAACATAGCAATACCCTTCTTGGCATCGGCCAACGCCACATCCTGTGGAGTGGTAACTACTACTACGCCGGTTACCGGTGCAGTTTGCATCAGTGTCAGGTGAATATCTCCAGTTCCCGGCGGCATATCAATTACCAGGTAATCTAGTTCTCCCCAGTGAACATCGGTTATAAATTGGCGAATTGCATTGCTTGCCATGGGGCCACGCCAAACAACGGCATTTTTTTCATCTACCAGTAACCCGATACTAAGCAGCTTTATTCCATAACGCTCTAACGGAACAATCATGCCCTTGCCATTAATCTCTGTCATCATTGGTCTTTCACCGCGTACACCAAACATGATGGGAACACTGGGTCCATAAATATCTGCATCCAGCAAACCTACAGAGGCTCCTCCTGTTGCCAAAGCCAGGGCCAGGTTGGCAGAAACCGTGCTCTTTCCAACTCCACCTTTACCGCTCACAACGGCAATGATGTTTTTAACCCCGGGCAACACCGTGCTTTTATCGGCACGGATGGTGGTAGTACTCGAAGAAAAATTCACTTTTATTATTGCATCTTTATTAAGAAGTTTGATAGCGTTGATGCATGCATTTTTAATATGCTCTTTCAATGGGCAAGCCGGCGTGGTGAGCACAACTGTAAAAGAAATGTAGCCTCCTTCAATTTCAATGTCCCTTACCATGTTCAGGGTCACAAGGTCCTTTCCAAGGTCCGGTTCCTGCACATTACTTAAGGCTTTTAACACGTCTTCTTTGGTCATATCAGCATTTGTTAATGAAGTCGCAAAGTTAGGTCAAACAAACATGCTCTTTTCCGGTTATAATGATAGGTAAGTACTTTTGACGCGATGAAAAAATTTTTACCCCTGTTATTGCTGTTTGCTGTTGGATTCACTAAACAATCGCAAGCACAATTTGAAACGGTTAAAGATTCAGTAGTGCAGCTATACGGTATTGTGATGACAGCTGACAGTCTTGTTGGTATTCCTGCCGTCAGTATTACTATAAGAGGCTCCAACAGGGGTACTATTACAAATGACCAGGGGGTGTTTTCCATCGTGGTATTAAAAGGTGATCAAATAGAGTTTACTCACGTTAGCTACAAACCTAAAACGGTTACCATCCCAAAAAACCTGGAGGGCAATCAGCATAGTGTGGTGCAACTAATGGTAGAAGACACTACATATTTGCCGGTAACGATTATTAAACCACGACCTACGGCACAACAATTCGAAAGAGACTTTGTAAAGACCAAAGTTCCGGATGACGACATTGAAATTGCGCGACAAAATAATGATGTGGCCAAGCGTCGTGTGCTAATGAAATCCATACCTGGCGATGGAAAGGAAGCTACTAATATTCAACTTAGTAATATAGCTAATAAAGCAACATACAGAGGACAGATACCTCCAATGAATATTTTTAACCCAGCCGCATGGTCAGAATTTATCCAGGCATGGAAGCGGGGAGATTTCAAAAATAAGAATTGATGTTTTCGGTGACGGATGGTGTTCTAAGCCCTACTATTCGCCGGCTTCTTAATACAAAAGTTGATTGGGTACTCAGCTAAAGAATTACTATGAGTTTCTGTTGCGTCGCACACTTATACGTTTGAACTTTATTCAGCAATAAGACAAGCGTTAAAACAATGCCCTGTTTTGTTTTTACCATGGGGCTTTTTCTGGTTTCTTGTCAATTAAAAGCATAAAAATAGACGCCAGAACCGGTGCTACTAACACTATATACAAAGCAGTATGTTTGATAGGACACTCTCCCCCGCTGCAGGACGACAAGGCAATAAAATTTCTTATTCCCCAGGCAATATTAAATGCAGAAACAAAAAAAGCAGCGCGAAGGCTCCATATTTTATTTAGCAAAATAAAAATGATAAATATCCCCGAGAGAAAAATATGCAGCAAGGCCGGCTTCCCAAAATTCATCGCTTCAGCATGAAATCCTGTCACCACTATATTTTTACTTTCAATGCTCACCCATGGAAAATAGCAACTAAGAATCAATGCGGCTACTGAAGCCAGAGACAGCCCTTTCATTATTTGCATGCGCGAAGATAAGTTAGTTAATAGTGGACGATTGATGGCTTGAATTTGCAGCTTAGCGTTAATGGAGTTTTATGTTTGCAAGAGCGATGTTAAATAAGAAGCCCCTGTAGAGACAGGGGCCGTTTAGCACAAATAAGTTTATGCACATGAGATGATCAAAAATAAACCGATAAACGAAGACTTTCGTCGAATTATGATAAGCGGTTATTTTTTATTTTAAGCGCTTGAATTATAAAAAACCACAGCGAAATTTAGCCGACAAATTCTTCCTGCGGCACAATACCATTTTTTGAAGAGATTTCGTTTCGATAAAGTTTTTTGAACCGCCAATAAAAAGGAACACCGATCAGCAATAACAAACAACCCAATGCCGAGTTGATGATTTTTGATTGGCCGGTTATATAGTTATGTACGTCGTTATAGATAGTTATTCCAAAATAAAAAACGGCGAACACAATAAATACGACGGGAATTATAGGATAACCTTTCAATTTATAAGGACGGTTTGCAAGTGGCATTTTTTTTCTTAGAATAAAAATACCATATGCGCCAAAACCATAGAACAACCAGCTTACAAATACAAAAAGATCGGCCAGCATATCAAAGGAGCCCGTAAAAATAAACAGGCAGGCAACAATGCATTGCAACCATAAAACAGTATATGGAGTATGGTGCTTTTTGTGCACTTTAGCACCCCAAGAAAAAAATAACCCATCTTTTGCCATAGCGTAAGTTATACGGGCACAAGGCAAAATATTTCCGTTGGCTGCCCCCGTTGCTGAAACAATTACAAGCAAAGCAATTATTGACGCTCCACCCGTCCCCATTACTTTAGACAATGCATCGGTAGCAACCAGTTTAGATCCTTTCATTTCATCCAAGGGCAGTATGTATAGATAAGCCTGGGTTGTTAATAAATACAATAGAATACAAAGAACTAATCCCCAGGTCAACCCCTTAGAAATATTCTTTTGCGGATTCTTTATTTCTCCACCGGCAAAGCCAAGATTATTCCATCCATCATAGGCAGCAAGCGCACCAGACGTTGCAGCAACAAATCCACTAATAATAGCCCACAAAGAAGAGTTCATATTTGTACTGACCGTGGTAAAGTTTTTTAGTGAGCCTTTGCCTGACAAAAAAATTCCCAGGACCAAAAAAAGAAGCGCTGCTACTTTTAAAACTGTAAAAAGTACCTGGATATTTCCACCAGCTTTTACACTTCTGCAGTTAATGAGTGTAAAAGTTATTACTAACAGGATTGCCACGAATTTTACTCCCAAATATTCCAATGGAAATAACTGCCCGACCAACGGAATCGTCAAAACAATAGATTGCTCACTAGCTTCAGAAAAACGGGGAAGGGAAATAAAATAACCGGAGTACTGTGCTGCAATAAATGAAATAGCAGCTATCGCTGCTGTATTAATAACAATTAAAGATGCCCATCCATACAAGTAAGCAAAAAAACGCCCATACATGTGCTTAAAATAAACATATTGGCCTCCGGTCTCAGGTAACATGGTGCCTATTTCCGCATTGATCATTCCACCGAAAATGGATATAACGCCGGCAACCATCCACACCACCAATAGTAACACAGGAGAGCCTAATTGTGCCGCCATGGTAGCGGGCTTCATAAAAATACTGCTGCCTATAACGGATCCAACAACAATAGAGATACAAGCCCAAATTCCCAGCTTTCTTTGTAAAGGGTTGGTAGCCATTATTTATTCATGAATTCAGCAATAAGCCGGTGAAAATGATGAGTACCTTGTTCGCGGGTAACCGAATAGCGGCCATGTTGATAAAACCGTGAACCGATTCCCTTTTGTACATTTTGTACTACTTCCTCGTCTTCCATTTCTACCTTATCCAAATTACTTCCTGCACCATGGTTATACTTTTCTTCTTTCCATATATGAGTCAGAAAAGACACTTTTGTATGGTCAATTGCAAGGGGTTGAACAATATTGACCGACAAACCCCAGGGATAAAAATTGAACATCATATTGGGAAATACCCAGAAATAGTAAGCCGCGATATTTTTGCCATAGTCTTTCGATGTTGGCGGAAGGTCAAAGCAGTCATCGTCAGCTTTTGCAATGCCTAATTGCAGGCTAGAATATTGAAACAATTCGGTTGTATATTCTCCATAATCAATCACAGCGTTCAACCCGGAATGAACAAAAGGAATATGAAACCCTTCGAGATAATTTTCACAGTATAATGCCCAGTGAGCTTTTACATGATACTCTTTTGAAAGTTCAGGATGAAAAGCAAACTCATTGAGGGGCAGCCATGACAACCGGTTTATAATATCACCAAAAAAGAGAAAGGCGTCCGGCTGTGCATCAAGGGAAGTAAATAACATTCGACCCCATTGAAATAAGGGAAGCCGTGATAAATTGTCGGCTCCAGAAGGAAAATCTTTTACTTCCTTGAACTCCGGCATCGATATCATTTTTCCATCTAATTGAAACATCCGGCCGTGGTACCTGCAACGGATGCTGGATGCTACGCAAGGCTCGTAAATTAACAGGTTGCCGCGGTGCGTACATACGTTAGACAAACAAAATAATTCACCGCTTTTGTTTTTTGTTACAAGCAAAGGTTCATTCAAGTAACCATCCAACAGTGTGAACGGGTGGCAGTTAGTTGGTTCGCTAACCAGGTCCTTGTCTCCTACGCATTGCCAGCAAGAGGAAAATATTTTTTGTTTTGCCTCTTCAAAATAGCATGGAGTTGTATAAAATTCTTTGTTGAGTGTTTTAGCTTTGGCAATATCTGCATCAACAATAAATGCTGGCATAAACAAATTAGCTGGTAAGATAAAAAGAACTGGCAATTAAAAACAAAAAACCCCTTCAATGAAAGGGTTTTAAAATTCTTTATGCTAGCTGTTGGCTTCAACCCGAATGTTTCCCATTCTACAGAAACATACTTCCCGGCCAGGATACCATGGTTCTTCTCCGGAAAGATTAACAGGTAAAGGTAGGAAACCGGATTCCTGAAAACAGGTGAGAAACTAGTGCGAAAATATAAAATCAAGAAGTGTTACAAAGTATTTTGTTAAAAATATTTTACAGGTTTTATAAGTGTTATTTCATGCTTACAATTTTTTGAATAAGCGACCAGTATCTACCATACCTGCATACGTGCTGATAGGTCACTAATGGTTCAAAAAAAATGAAGGGAGACTTACCAATGCAAGGGGTGAAGTTACAATTGTGGTATATGCCACGTTTATAAAACTTTCGCCAGTGAACTTATAGGAAAAGGCATAATTTCCGCGAAGCACGAGTCTATGCCTGCGTTATAAACTGCAACGGTGTAAATAAGCTAATCAAACCGGGACAACACATCTTATAAAATCAGGAAAGGATTATCCACATCAAAGCCGCCCTTTACTTTTTTTGCACTAAACCTGTTTCTAATCCATTTAAACATTTTGGATAGCATGACTGTTGGTTTTAGAGTGATTAATAAGATTTTTACGATTCAGAGGGATGGACTAAACCGCAATAACAGGGCCAAAATGAATGTTAACTTAGGAAACAGTAAAAGTGGATAAGAACAAGTTACGACTTTATGCTTAATAAAAACCTGGCGACCAAAAATTTTTTTTAAAAATTAAAGGTTGACCTGGCCTCCTACGAGCAGGTTAAAATGAGCTCCAAACCAGTGCTGGTTTCCATGTCCGTCTGCTATCTTAAAATGGGAATAATTAGCAAAAGATCCTTTAAAGCTCGGTGCTACATAAAAGTTTTTAAGGAAGTTGTAGCGGACCCCTCCTTCCAATGCAATTACAAATCCTGAAACTTTGTAGGCATCATCAGAATGCTTGCCCATGATGGTTGAGTTTGTCTTGGGAATAACAGGACCGATGCCTGCTTTGCCAACGAGGTCAAGCGTATTTTTTTTATTTTGACTTACGGAGAGCGTTTTCCATTTTACAAAATTGAATAAAGCGTAATTAGCGCCATCACTATGTTCAAACTCAATGAAGGAGGGGGTGATTAAAGTATCCTTTTGTACAATTTTATTATTTATGAGGCCATTTAAATGCACCACCTGGTTTTGGCGCATAAAATATTTTATATGATCGAAATTAAATTCAATACCAAAGTTTTTCGTTTTAAAATAATACCCTACCTGGTAACTGTATTGCGCTGCGCCACCGTTATCAAATTTTAATCCTCCATCGTCTTTTGCGCTTACCTTTTCAAGTGTAAAATCAAAGTTGGATCCTTTGAATGAAATATCGTTACGGGTATAGAAGGACCTGTTAGTGCCAAACCCCATATACAAAACACCTTTCTTGTTGTTTATCTCAACGCTGTTTGATTGGGCTCGCGCAACCTGGGCCAGACAAGACAAAATAAGGGAGAGTACTAGAATTTTTTTCATTATGGATTGAGTTGACTGATCCTAATCTTTGAGGAGGCAAAAATAACTAATTGCAAGGAAGATTTAATAATGCAGCCCCGGCCCGGTTATGTCAATTAAAATAAAATAAGAAGCCCCACCATGATGGTGAGGCTTCTTTATAATCTTTGGAATTCTTATAGAATCCATTAACACTGATTAATAATCCATTCCGCCCATTCCCCCTGGCATACCAGCAGGTGCAGCGGCGGATTTAGGTTCTGGTTTATCGGCAACTACACACTCGGTAGTTAATAACATACCGGCTATAGAAGCTGCATTTTCCAAAGCAATTCTGGTAACCTTGGTTGGGTCAATTACTCCTGCAGCAATCAGGTTTTCATACTGCTCTGTACGGGCGTTAAAACCAAAATCACCTTTGCCTTCCTTTACCTTGTTTACAACCACGCTACCTTCTATACCGCAGTTTTCAACAATCTGGCGAAGAGGCTCTTCCAAAGAACGACGAACAATCTGAACGCCGGTTGCTTCATCTGAATTTAATGTGTCAATATTGCCCAATGCGTCAATAGCACGTACATAAGCAACTCCACCACCAGGAACAATGCCTTCTTCAACCGCAGCACGGGTTGCATGCAAAGCGTCATCCACGCGGTCTTTCTTTTCTTTCATTTCAACCTCTGTAGCAGCGCCTACATTCAATACTGCAACACCACCGCTCAATTTAGCTAAACGCTCCTGCAGTTTTTCGCGGTCGTAGTCAGAAGTAGTATTTTCTATCTGAGATTTAATCTGGTTGATGCGGGCAGTGATGCCATCTTTTTCACCTTTGCCACCAACAACAATCGTATTGTCTTTATCAATCACTACTCTTTCTGCCTTACCTAAATAGGTCAGGTCAGCATTTTCTAATTTATAACCCTGCTCTTCAGAAATCACGATACCTTTTGTCAAAATCGCAATATCCTGCAACATTTCTTTTCTTCTGTCGCCAAAGCCGGGAGCTTTTACAGCAGCTACTTTTAAAGTTCCGCGTAACTTATTTACAACGAGGGTAGCCAAAGCTTCACCTTCCAAATCTTCAGAGATAATTAATAAAGGAGCACCTTGCTGCGCTACTTTTTCAAGGATGTGCAGGATATCTTTCATGCTGCTGATCTTTTTATCATAGATCAGGATGTAGGGGTTATCGAGCTCGGCTTCCATTTTCTCACTGTTGGTAACGAAGTATGGAGAAATATAACCACGGTCGAACTGCATACCTTCTACAACATCAACTGTAGTTTCAATGCCTTTAGCTTCTTCAATAGTAATTACACCATCTTTAGAAACTTTTTCCATAGCCTGGGCAATTAGTTTTCCAATCTCGCTGTCATTGTTAGCAGAGATAGTAGCTACCTGCTCAATTTTTTGGTTGTCATTACCAACAGTCTGGGATTGAGAACGCAGGTTCTCTACAACAGCTCTCACTGCTTTTTCAATACCGCGTTTCAGATCCATTGGATTTGCGCCTGCTGCCACGTTCTTCAAACCTTCTGTGATGATAGCCTGGGCCAGTACAGTAGCAGTGGTAGTACCATCACCAGCAATGTCAGCTGTTTTGGAAGCTACTTCTTTTACCATCTGGGCGCCCATATTTTCAATGGCATCTTCCAGTTCAATTTCTTTAGCTACCGTTACACCATCTTTAGTTACAGATGGAGAACCGAATTTTTTCTCGAGCACTACATTTCGGCCTTTGGGACCTAATGTAACTTTTACAGCGTTGGCCAATACATCAACGCCTCTTTTCATTTTATTACGGGCATCAGTTTCGAAAAACAGTTGTTTTGCCATAACGTATCTTGTTTTTTAATTGTTGAATAATTTTAAACAGTTTCTCTTGATACTGTTCAGTTTAGTTTTTCTCGACGACAGGGAGCCGTTTAGCTTTATACAATTGCTAAAATGTCGCTTTCTCTCATGATAAGGAACTCGTCGCCCTCGATGGAGATCTCTGTGCCGGCATATTTACCGTATAAAACCGTATCGCCTTCTTTTACGGTTACAGGCTCATCTTTCTTACCAGGACCCGCAGCGATGACCGTTCCACGTTGAGGTTTTTCTTTCGCCGTATCAGGGATGATAATACCACCGGCAGTTTTTTCTTCTGCTGCAGCCGGCTTCACAATAACTCTGTCGTGTAAAGGGGTAACATTTACTTTGTTAGCCATTTTCTATGAATTTTTGGTTTAATGAAAAATTTTCAGGAGATCCGCTTTTTGCGGACGGCAAAGGTAGGCTAAATGTGTGCCACGGTAAAAGAAAGTGTAAAAATTTCAGTTTTGGCAGGATTTAGGTCCACATTCACAGAAAACGTTCCAGCGAATTGTCATCTTTTCATTCAGCTCATTGTTTTTATGGATTAAAATGTCATTCGCTGGCTCAGCTTTTGTACCTGATCGGGCAAACATTAAATATGGGATTTGATCAATACCATGAACCTCCGAAAGAACT
>DAIQPL010000019.1:0-26939 GCA_036787395.1 Flavisolibacter sp.
GTGGGCATCTCCCGTAAAAAGAGGCGATGTGGTAGTCTTTAATTTTCCTGCAGGAGATACAGTCATAAACCGGCCCGATTTTCAATCAGCTGTTCCATATTATGATGTAATCCGCAGCCAGGAATTTGGTGGCAATCCTGCAGCCGGAAGAAACTTTATTTTATCTAACCAGGATCAGTACCCTATAGCTGTGCATCCTGCTGACAAATCAGACAATTATATTAAACGTTGCACAGGTGTTTCAGGTGACTGGATACAAGTAAAAAATAATGTAGTATATGCCAATGGAAAAGAAGAGCCGAATCCTCCAAATTCGATGATCAATTATACGGTAATAACTAACGGGCAAACCCCAGATGCGGAGACCATGAAAGAACAATATAATGTAGATATAGACAAAGGAGAGTTTTCGCAGGGGGCGCAGCCTAATGTTTATTACATGACCTTAACCGATAAGGCCCGGAATGAGTTAGTTAAAAGTGGTATGGCACGACAGGTAGTTCCAAATCCCGGCATTCCGGGAGGATCACCGGTCTATCCCTACGATAACGATAGCACGCACAAAAGGTGGACACGTGACAATTTTGGACCCATCTGGATTCCAAAGAAAGGAGCAAGTTTGCCACTTAACGCCAGCAACTACAGTTTGTATGAAAGAGCCATTCGTGTTTACGAGCACAACAATTTTGAAATGAGAGATGGCAAGATCTTTTTAAATGGAAGAGAAGTGAATTCTTATACATTTAAAATGGATTACTACTGGATGATGGGAGATAACCGACAGGGGTCACAGGATTCGCGTTATTGGGGATTTGTACCGGAAGACCGGGTGGTGGGTAAAGCCTGGTTAATTTGGTTTAGCTGGGAAGGAGGTCCTCGCTGGAATAGATTATTCAGAACTGTAAAATAGATTACCTTTAATTGCCCTTTCAGCTAAAACTGAAGGGCATTTTTGTCTCTAATAGAATAACATGAAGGAAAAAAAGTTTGAGTTTAACTACAGGGTTTACGAAAGTATTGATGAATTGTCCGATGAACAGCGTTGGCTACTACATGAAGCAAGAGAAGTGACAGCACAGGCGTATGCTCCTTATTCCAAATTCCAGGTAGGTGCTGTGGCTAAAATGGCAAATGGAGAAATCATTGCAGGTAGTAACCAGGAGAATGCTTCTTTCCCGGTAGGCCTGTGTGCAGAAAGGGTTTTGCTGGCTTCGGTGTCATCAGTGTTTCCCAGGATCCCTATAGAAACAATTGCCATTAGTTATAAAAGTGAACATCAAAAAAGTGATCATCCCATTTCTCCGTGTGGTATTTGCCGCCAGTCGTTACAGGAATTTGAAACCCGTGTGAATCATCCTGTACAATTGATTTTGGGTGGCATGACGGGCCCTGTTTATATAATCGACAGTGCCAGCCGGCTGTTGCCTTTAGCATTTACGAGTGAAGAGTTAAGGTGAAGAGTTTACAGTTTATAGTTTCGGGTTTGTGTTTACCAGCTTTTGTTCTTCGCTTGTACTTTACGTGACGCTAAGGTGAGTAATTTTCCTTTTAGTCCACAGAAAGCTATGGAGCTTTTCACAATGAACTTCTGAGGCCGTTCTTCATTTCTGTCAAGTGCTCTGCAGCTTTTTTTGTTGAATAGTATTAATGAATGTACAAGTGAGTGACACAAGGGACGATGATAGTACTATGGAAGCCTGGTACTAAGAATTAAAATTCCAACTGTTGTACACCGTGATGGTGTTTAGCTTCATGTTCCAGCAACCATTTTTTTCGCCACAAGCCGCCCCCATAACCCGTTAAAGACCGGTCACTGCCAATTACACGATGACAGGGAACAATAATGGAAAGGTTGTTTTTGCCATTGGCAGAAGCCACAGCACGTATAGCTTTCAGATCTCCATATTGCTTTGCCAGATGATTATAGCTTATTGTTTTTCCGTACGGAATCAGGTAGAGCAGGGCCCAAACTTTCATTTGAAAAACAGTTCCATCCTGGTTCAATGGAAGACTAAATTGTTTGCGTTTACCGTCAAAATATTCATCTAACTGCTTTGCAATTTGTTGTAATAATTTATGCTCGTCGTTTTTTTGCGTTTGTTCTTCTTCAAATAGAATTGCTTTTACATGCTTATCAGAACATTGCAGTTTTAATAAACCAAGAGGTGATGTGTAGTAGGCAGTGTAGAGGTTCATCATCCAATTTTTAAACCATTGGATATTTTTTGTTGAGGTTGTAATAAAACTACGTCTTTATTTTCATCATATACGCCAAGCACAAGACATTCACTTACAAAATTGGCGATTTGCTTTGGAGGGAAATTCACTATAGCAACCACCTGTTGACCCACCAGTGATTCAGCTGTATAAAACCTGGTGATCTGTGCTGAAGATTTTTTAATCCCCAATTCTCCAAAGTCAATGGTTATCTGGAAAGCCGGTTTTTTCGCTTTTGGAAAGTCGGTAGCCTGTGTAATGGTTCCGGTTCTAATGTCAATCTTTTCAAAATCGTTCCAGGAGATGGTAGACATAAAGTGGAGTAATGACTATTAATCCAGCAATTTACCCAAATCCAATAACTCATCTCTCTTGTACCCGTCTTTTTCGTTGTCAAAACATTTTGACGCCTCCTCCAGCAAGTATTGTATCACTCTATTATTGGAAAGCGGCTTGAAATAGGTATCCACCGGAGGTACGGATATACGTTTGAAATAATTTTCAACATCTTTTTGAGTAAATACCATCCCACTGGATGGGTCAATAAAAAATTCGATTTTACTTAAGTGGTCATTGGATGATTCATCGCTATACCCCGGTTTAAAATAAGCCAGTACAAATTGTTTCGGAACACCAATTGCTTTTACAGGAACATCCAGCAAATCGCAAAGGATGAGGTATAAAATGCCATTGCTTAACTGGTTTCCCCTTTTCGATTCAAGCACTTTGTGAATAAGAAACTCGTTGATATCCGTATAAGCTATTTCTGTTCCCTTAAGACTGTAATAGCTATATAAAATACCAGTAACAATTCTTATTTGTTCTAAAGGAGTGAGATAGTTATTTAACTCGAGCCAGATGTTGCGACGGATCTTCTCTACTTCAAGCAGAACGGCACTGGTAGTAAGATCGGGGTATTGAAATTTTGACACCAATAAGGAACCTACCAACAGATCATGATGGCCTGCCAGGCTCCATTGGCGGAAGTCTTCTGTAAGATCAGTGTAATGCAATCGGTGAATAATGAGTTCTATGCGTTCCTGTATTTGTTCATCGGGTGTTGTTTCCCACAGGTGTTCCAGGTTTGGTATAATGGTTCTTCCAAAATCAATGATTCTGTTTGATACCGCTCCAAACACTTCTTCGTCCGGATCATCGATCAGGTTGAGTAATGCTGATATTTCGTTTGTTTGTTCCATTCAACACAATATCTAAAAATAATATGCCTTACTTTTTTATACCTTTTTTAGGCGCTGTTTTTTTGGCACCTGCTTTTTTCGGAGCTGCCTTTTTCGCCGCTGTTTTTTTTGCAAAAGCACCCGGTACCTGGGTCTCGATCATTTTTTTTACTTCTTCTAACGGAATACCGGATAATTCTTCTGCCGTTAGTTTTTCTCCTTTAGTACCCCGCCCCAATTTCAGCATCTTCTTACCAAAACGTATAAAAGGGCCCCAGCGTCCATTTTCAATTGAAATTTTTTCCGAGGGCCACTGTTGTATATACCGGTTTGCTTCCTTTGTTACTTTTTTTCCTATCAGTTCATCAATATCTTTCTGTGTCAACGCGTCAAAATTGTATGCCCGCGGAACATTAATATAGAGATTGTTCCATTTAATGAATGGGCCAAACCTTCCTTTGCCTTTTGTTACCGGTTCGCCTTCGTAATGTGCAATTGGAGCGTCAGCTATTTGCTTTTGATTGATAAGGTCAATCGCTTTTTCCATGTCCAGCTCCAAAGGCTCTATACCTTTTGGCAACGAAATAAATTGCTCGCCGTATTTTAGATAAGGTCCAAACCTTCCGGTGTTAACAGCAACTTCCTGACCTTCATATTCACCAAGTGTCAGTGGCAGCTTAAATAAATCCAACGCTTCATCAAGGCTTATGGTTTCAATGCTTTGATTTTGTTTTAGCCTGGCGAAACGGGGTTTTTCTTCGTCGTCCGTTTTACCTATTTGTACCATGGGGCCATATCGTCCCATGCGGGCTACAACGGGCTTTCCGCTCTGTGGATCGCTTCCCAGTTCTTTTTCGCCTTTTACACGTTCCGCTGTTTCAATCGTTTTTTCTACATCGTTTTTGAAAGGATTGTAAAAATCATTGATCATTTTATTCCACCGCATTTTTCCCTGTGCCACTTCATCAAACTCTTCTTCAATACGGGCAGTAAAGCTATAATCCATGATGTCGTCGAAATATTGCTTTAAAAAATCTGTTACTACTAGTCCAAGATCGGTAGGAAAGAGCTTTGATTTTTCTGCGCCTGTATTTTCGGTCTCCGTTTTTTTAGATATTCTATCATTATTTAAAACAAAAATATTGTAGGTTCTTTGAACGCCTTCTTTATCCCGTTTTTCTACATAACCTCTTTTTAAAATAGTGGAAATAGTAGGAGCATAGGTAGATGGACGGCCAATGCCAAGCTCTTCCAGCTTTTTTACCAGTGACGCTTCTGTATAGCGAGGTAACGGGCGGGTAAAGCGTTCAATGGCTTTCATTTCTTTAAAGCCCAGTTGCTGGCCTACCGTTAATGCTGGCAACATGCCTTCCTGGCCTTCTTCACCATCTGTATCTTCGTCATCTACATCTTCGCGATAGACTTTGATAAACCCATCGAATTTTAGCACTTCACCTGTTGCAGTTAGTTCGGCGTTATTAGTAGAGACATTAATTTTTGCTACTGTTTTTTCTAACTCTGCATCAGCCATTTGACTGGCCATAGTACGCTTCCAGATCAATTCGTACAGTCTTCTTAAATCAGGATCGCCTACCGTAGTTTTAGACATGTAAGTTGGCCTTATGGCTTCATGGGCTTCCTGGGCCGACTCATTTTTATTCTTGAAGCGGCGTGGCTGGTGATATTTTTGACTATAGCTGCTAACGATATTGTTGCGGATGTCGTCCATCGCTGTCTCACTCAAGCTTACACTATCCGTACGCATATAAGTAATGTGTCCGTTCTCATAAAGCTTCTGGGCCAACAACATGGTCCGGCTAACTCCATACCCGAGTTTTCTACTGGCTTCCTGCTGTAAAGTGGAAGTTGTGAAAGGAGCTGAGGGCGTACGTTTTGTTGGTTTAACCTGTATATCTTTTACGGTATAATTTGCGCCAATACATTCCTTGAGGAATTGTTCGGCGGCATCAGCCTTAGGAAATCTTGATCCCTCGGCCTTGAAAGCGATTTGCTTTCCGGCATCATCAGTGGCATTAAAAATGGCCTCAACCCTAAAACTGCTTTGAGCACTAAAAGCGTTAATCTCTCGTTCTCTTTCGGCAATTAATCTTACGGCAACGCTTTGTACCCGCCCGGCGCTAAGGTTATTCTTCATACTTATCTTTCGCCAAAGCACTGGGCTTAGTTCAAACCCTACAATCCTGTCCAGTATCCGCCGGGCTTGTTGCGCATTTACCAGGTTCATGTTCACAGTCCTTGGATTTTTTACTGCTCTTTGGATTGCTGGTTTAGTGATCTCATGAAATACAATACGTTTTGTTGTTAGAGGATCCAATCCTAATACTTCGCAAAGATGCCAACTGATTGCTTCTCCTTCACGATCCTCATCCGTAGCCAGCCATACTTCATCACTTTTTTTGGCCAGTTGTTTTAGGTCATTCACCACCTTTCTTTTTTCTTCCGGAACAATATAACGAGGTTTGAAATTATTCTTCACATCAATACCCATATCATCTTTTTCAAGGTCACGGATATGGCCATAGCAACTTTTTACTTCGAAGTCACTACCCAAAATTTTTTCAATGGTTTTAGCCTTTGCTGGCGACTCCACGATCAACAAATTCTTCGGCATAAGCTCTTATTTCTGTTCGATTTTACTCACCTGCGAACATGCAAGTATAAGGCAAGAAGATTAATTATTATAAAAGAGGCATTTTTCCAATCAACAGTTGTATGGTGTTATTTTAGTTGTTGAGCTACTAATTCAGAAATTTTTTGTGCCCATTTTTTATATTCCTTAGCGGAAGGATGCAGGCCATCTTCAGCTATTAATGCAGGATCGTTTTTAGATTCTTTGGAACTGGTAGTAACGTCTACGTATTGCACTTTGTATTGAATAGATACAGCCTTTGAAACGTTATTAAACACCTCTACTTCTTTGGCCATTTTGTCCAAATCTTTTGATTGGGCAAAAGGTGTAACACTATAATCAGGAATAGAAACAACAATAACGTGGCTGGATTTATTATTGGCAAAAGCAAGGGCTTTTTTTAGTAATTGTTCGAACTCCATTTTATAAAGCATTACATCACGACGTCGATATTGATTATTCACCCCAATCAACAAACTCACGAAATCATACTTAGATAAAAATTTATGTTCTTTAATGCCTTCTTCTAATTCATCGGTTGTCCAACCGGTTTTGGCAATAATCTCAGGAGCTGAAAAATTATAGCCCTGCTTACGTAACAACTGCACGGTTTGATACGGAAAGCTTTTTTGTAATAATTCTGATTCACCAATTGTATATGAATCTCCAAGAGCCAGGTAAGTATAGGTTGATTGCATAGAATCTTTGTTTTGTGAAAATGATATGATTGGAACCAAAAGAAAAAACAGTAAGGTATTTTTCATCGCAGATTTTTACTGAAAAACTTTATCAATCATAAAAAGTCCATAATAGCTTTAAACGATTTATTATCCCTGTAGATTCTTCTATGCCCCAACCCCTCGGAAATTATGAAATGAAAGTTTGGATAGTCTTTATCCATTATTGGCTTAACGTCGGATAGTGGTGTCATCTCATCGTCTTTATCCTGTAAAAACAAAACCTGTGCCTTAATATTGGGAGCTGCACGGGAAACTGAATACCATTCCGGTGGCTTTCCTCCAAGCTTTGTAATGAGTTTATCAAATTCTTTTCTCACTTCAGGGTCGAGTTTCAAAAAATTAAAGAAATTATCAGATGCTGTTTGAGTTTCTGTGGCGGGAGCGATTAATACTAATTTATAGGTTTCATCATGTTTGATCTCTTCTAAAAACTGGCTAACAACTAACCCGCCTAATGAGTGAGCTATAAAGGACTCGACGGGCCCATACGTTTTATAAATATGGTGTAACATATTTTTATACATCAACACATTAACTCTTTTGCCGGAACTGCGGCCATGTGCCGGTGCATCAAATGCCAACACTTCGTATCCCTTTTTCACAAGGGGGTTTATATAACGATCGAAATTTATGACGCTTGATTCAAAACCATGAAGGATCATTACCTTTTTATCCGCCGGGTAATTCCAGCGATATCCCCTTATTATATTGCCTTCAAAAGGAAAATGAAGCTTCTCGGCTTTTTCAAATATGGGTGGCAGCTTTTTCTTATTTCGATATTGTGGCGTGCAAAACAATTGAAAAGCTTTTTCAGCAGCCTTTCTTTTGGAAATGGTGGAAAGAAGACCAAGCTTTGTCCTGACATATTTTATAACCAATCGCTGCCCTAAACTCATGAAATGTTTTCGTTTAAAGTTGAGATTCGAAGTTATCTTAAAGCATATCAAACATAAATATTTCTCCGTCTCTATTTTTTAAAAGACAAAGAAGGAGGCTGAAACTTTAAACCGTGATCGATGAGTAGTTATAGTTTTTGCTAAAGAACGTCGACCTTTGAACCTCAAACTTCACAACATTAGATGGAAATTGTAATCATTGGTACAGGCAATACCGCAACCGTATTAGGGCGCAAATTAAAAGCGGCCGGACACCAAATAGTACAGGTATATGGCAGGGATTCCATGGCTGCCAGTATACTGGCTTACGAGTTGGCAACCGAATCAACCAATTATTGGAATGTGGTAAATAAAGATGCGGATATTTATATTCTTGCAGTTTCGGATATTGCCGTAGAAGATGTAATAAAAGAACTTGCCCTCCCTGGCAAAACCATTGTGCATACCGCTGCTTCGGTGTCAAAAGACATACTAAAAAAAGCCGCCCCCCATTTCGGTGTTTTCTATCCCTTACAAAGCCTCAGAAAAGAACTTGATTACTTACCGGAAACACCGATTATTATTGATGCAAGTGACGAAGCAACTTTTAATGAACTGGAATCTCTCGCTCATTCGATTTCAAACCAGGTTATAGAAGCAAATGATGAGCAAAGGCAGAAACTTCATTTAGCAGCCGTCTTTTGTAACAATTTTGTTAATCACATTTATGCATTGACAGAAAATTACTGTAAAGCGGAAGGGATCGATTTTAGTCTTTTGCTTCCTCTGATTAAAGAAACAGCCGATAGGCTAAAAGATATTCCTCCTTCGGAGTCTCAAACTGGTCCTGCCGTGAGGAACGACCGCGTTACGATAGAGCAACACCTTATTTTATTAAAAGATTATCCGCAATTGCAAAAATTGTATAGCCTCCTAACAGAAAGCATTTACAATAGCGGCAAACACATTTAATATGGCTGCACTTACAACTTCATGTAAAGGAAACTTACATCTATAAATACTATCAAGGGACAACCAATCCCTTCTGTAGTTACTTTTGCATCCGCGTTTGTTTATGAAGCAAGAGATAATCAAAACCAGTGTGTCGCTATAAACCACAATCGAATTCTGCTAATTCGGTCATATCTTTCATTTCACCATGAAGTTTGAAAATACTACCAAGGAAAATTTAAATATTGTTTCTCTTTCAAAGGAGGGAGACAACGTGCTTGAACATTTCAAGTCAATAACAACCTTTGTTTTTGATGTTGATGGCGTGTTAACTGATGGAACGGTGCTTATGTTGGAAAACGGCCTGCAGGCAAGACAAATGAATATTAAAGATGGATTGGCACTTCAGATGGCTGTTAGAAACGGATATAAGGTTATTATTGTTTCCGGCGCTGCTTCAGAACCAGTCATTAACCGTTTTCGGTACCTGGGCATTGAGGAGATCCATTTGGGTATAAAAGATAAATTGAAATTCGTTGAGCTTTTTATAGAACAAAACAATTTATTGTGGAAAGAAATACTTTTTATGGGAGACGACCTTCCTGACATAAATGTATTAGAAAAAGCGGGGTTGCCTTGTTGTCCGGCCGACGCAGCAGTTGAAGTAAAGAAGATAAGTAAATATATTTCACCATCGAAAGGCGGCAATGGATGCGTAAGAGATGTTATTGAAAAGGTTTTAAAATTGAATGATCGTTGGAATTTCCATCCTGAAATTTCGTCACGTTAACTTTACTGAATGAATTTGGTGAGTGCTTTTTTTAGATTGATTCGTTGGCCTAACCTTCTATTTATTATTCTCACACAACTACTTTTTTATTATTGCGTTTATATTCCTTTATACCATAACAATGACGACAGAAAATTAGTTTGGATTATTCTTGCTTCTATATTTATAGCAGCGGCAGGCTATATTATAAATGACTATTTCGATCTTAATATTGACCAGATCAACAAGCCGGAGAAAAATGTTTTTGTTAAAACAATCCACCGCCGTTGGGCTATCATATGGCATTTCTCTTTTAGCCTTTTAGGCATCATCGCTACTGTGGCGGCGATAGGCCTTCACAAGTGGTATTTGATCCTTGCCAATGTTTTTTGCGTGGCACTACTTTGGCTTTATTCTACTTCTTTTAAAAGAAGCCTTTTAATCGGCAACCTTACTATTTCCATTTTAACTGCCTGGACGGTGCTGATTGTTTTCTTTGCTTATACTGAACCGCACCAAGCTTTTGTGGCCAATTCTACTTCTATAAAGTTTTTTCGGATTGCCTTTTTATACGCAGGGTTTGCCTTTGTTATATCGCTTATCCGTGAAGCAATAAAAGATATGGAAGACATTGAAGGTGATGCCAGGTATGGCTGTAAAACCCTGCCTATTGTTTCCGGAATGAGAACAACAAAAATTTATACCACTGTATGGATAGTAGTACTTACAGCTTCGTTGTTTGTTTTGCAATTATACGTTTTACAATTTGGCTGGTGGCCAGCTGTTATTTATAGTATCGGCTTAGTTATCCTGCCGCTATGCTATGCAATTGCAAAGCTTTCAAAAGCAAATAAAGCGTACGATTTTTCTTATTTGAGCAGATTCATTAAATGGATCATGCTTACCGGAATTTTATCAATGATCTTTTTTCGCATTTATTTTTAAGCTATGGCTGATATTATCCTGGCATCTCAATCTCCACGGCGCAAACAATTGCTGGAATGGGCAGAACTTGATTTCGAAATCATGGTTGCTGATACAGATGAATCTTATCCTTCAACTTTAGAACCGAAAGACGTGGCCATTTATATTGCCCGGCAAAAAGCTGAAACAGTAAGATCAATAGCAAATAAGAAAACTATTATAGCAGCTGATACAATTGTAGTACTTGATAACAAAATTATTGGGAAGCCAAAAGATAAAATAGATGCTGTTAACACATTGAAGAAACTTAGCGGAAGCCATCATAAAGTAATTACCGGTGTTGTTATCTTTAGTGGGAATAAAGAAATTGCTTTCTCCGACATTACCGATGTAGAATTCCATTCTTTAAGCCATCAACAAATAGAATTTTACGTAGACAAATATCAACCTTATGACAAAGCCGGAGCATACGCCATACAGGAATGGATTGGAGTTGTGGGCATTAAATGCGTCAATGGCGATTTCTATAACGTTATGGGATTACCAGTAAGCCGGGTTGTTCAAGCCTTGCAGGAGATCAACCTCAATTGCTAACAAGCTTGCAATTCACATAAACTTTTTTTAAGTTGGGTTAATGAGACCTGGTGCCGGTAGGGAAGAAACTTCAATTCAGGGTTCGTCTTTTAAGGAAATGCGAAGTGAAAAGCTATTGCAATATATCTGGCAATTTCAGTACTACAATAAATCTGAATTAAAGACGACTGCAGGCGAGAAGCTGGAAATTATTTTACCCGGTAAACTTAATGTTAACCAGGGCCCCGACTTTAATAATGCCCAGGTTAAAATTGACAATACCACACTGGTTGGGTCAATCGAATTACATCTAAAAACGTCTCAATGGAACGAACACGGCCACCAAAACGATCCCAATTACAAAACGGTAATTCTTCATGTTGTGTTTGAGGATGATAAGGAGCCAGATTCATCAAACTTACCTGTGCTCGAACTTCAATCGCGGATTTCAAATCATTTGTTGGAGCGATATAGCAATTTGATGCAAGCTCGGTCCTTTATTTCCTGCGCCAACCGTATTGCAGAAGTTAAAGAATTGACATGGGCTGCGTGGAAAGAAAGGCTACTCGCAGAACGTCTTACCCGTAAAGCAAATATGGTGTTTGAATTCCTGAAAAAAAATAATTATCACTGGGAGGAAACTTTTTGGTGGACCCTGGCCCGCAATTTCGGAACGAAAGTTAATAGCGAATCCTTTGAAGCCATGGCGCAAACAATCCCTGTAAATGTTCTGGCAAAACATAAAGGGCAGATAAATCAATTGGAAGCTTTGCTCCTGGGCCAGGCAGGGTTATTAAATTCTTACTTCAGGGAGGAATATCCAAAATTATTGAAACGGGAATATAATTTTTTAAGCAAAAAATATAGTCTCAAGCCCATCGACATTTCAGTTCATACCCTGAGAATGAGGCCAGGGAACTTCCCGTCTGTCCGGTTAGCCCAATTAGCAATGCTGATTCACCACTCTGCTCATTTGTTTTCAAAAGTTTTAGAAGCAAAAATACTATCTGACGTAAGGAAACTTTTCGAGGTAACCGCCAATGACTATTGGCACTACCACTATACTATGGATCAGCTTTCCAGGTTTAAAAAGAAAGCCATAGGAAAGAATATGATTGATAATGTCATTATCAATTCAATAGTACCCGTACTATTTGCATATGGGCTTCATCAGAAAGAAGAAAAATTTAAAAATAGAGCCATAAACTGGTTGGAAGAACTTGCCGCAGAAACAAATTCGATTACGAAAGGGTTCTCCGGCTTGCATCTTTCCAGCAAAACAGCTTATGACTCTCAGGCATATATTGAGTTAAAAACTAACTATTGCGACTATAAACATTGCCTGCAATGCTCTATTGGAAACAGCTTGTTAAAAAGCTAAACTAAAGTACGCCCCTGCATTTTTTATACCTGCCACTGGCTGCCTCTGAAGGAGTTACTGAACGGGCACACGAGGCAAAGAGGATAGCAACCAGGCAAAAAATTAATAATCGGATCTTCATAGGTTTAATTTTAACGACAAATCTAACTCAACCTGCTATTGGATGGTAGCAATATCAATTGTTTTATTACTTGGGAAAAACACCCGCGATCAACTCTAATGCTTCAACCCATCAATTTTTTACAGATCCTTCAAATACAAGCTGGATGTCAACGGGTTACCACTGGTCAAAACCTCTTTTCTAAACAAAATCCTCTTCATACTTTTTTGCCTAAATTTGCGTTCTACAACCTAACACATTCTATTTCAGTGAAAAAATTAATTCTGTTCATTTTATTATTGACATCGGGAATTTCCTTACTGGCACAAGATTCTACAAGCACTATTAGTAAAAAACCTACAAAAACTGATAAGCGTGAACGGATTAATGCAATGATGAGGCAGGAAGAAGAGGGCAATCTTTCTTATATAAAGCAAAACGGTTTTGGTATTCAGCTTAGAACCAACGGGTATGGCATCTTTTTCGAAATTGGTCGCAGGAGAACACAACGGTTTACTACTACTTATAGCATAGAGCTTACAGAAATCAAGCATCCAAAGGAAGAAAAAAGCGGCGGCGGGTTCTTTTCAAATCCCTTTATTTATGGTAAAATAAATAATTTTTACCAGGCAAAGCTGGGTTTTGGACAGCAATACATCTTTGGCCAAAAAGGTAATAAAAATGGAGTGGCCGTAATTGGTATTGCACAGGCAGGGCTGTCATTTGGAATGCTGAAACCGTATTATATTAATACCAACACAACTGGTACCGACCAAACCATAAGGTTTATTTCAAAGGATAGCACCGCCTTTTTAACTTACAATAATCAAAATTCAAGTGCCGGCTTTACGAAAGGTTGGAGCGAGCTAAAACTAAAACCAGGCGTTTATATGAAAGCAGCTCTACGGTTCGATTTTGGCAGGTTCAACGAATCGGTTCAAGCCATTGAAATTGGTGCAAGTCTTGATGCATATGCCGATAGAATCCCCATAATGGCCCCGGTTACAAAAGATACAGATGCTGCCGGGCCCAGACGCTTTTACTTCCAGGGGCATGTTGCCTTCGTTTTTGGCCGCAGAAAATAATGCAGTTAATTTTGTAGAGTAGTTGACCAACAATTGGAGTTCTCCCGTACTTCCGTTGTGTCACTCACTTGTACATTCAACATTCTTCTCAGCTTTTTTGCTGAACTGAATATGAACTGATGAACTATGACCGAACTTCCGATAGCATCACAAACAGAACCTATCAAAAAAAATAAGCCTGACTGGCTCCGCGTAAAGCTCCCTATAGGCGAAAGTTATAAGCACGTCCGGAATCTTGTAGATACACACAAGCTTCATACGATCTGCGAAAGCGGTAACTGTCCAAACATGGGCGAGTGTTGGGGAGCGGGTACAGCAACTTTTATGATCCTTGGCAACGTTTGTACAAGAAGCTGCGGATTTTGTGCAGTAGCTACAGGCCGACCGGATGCTGTTGACTGGGATGAACCCCAGAGAGTGGCAGAGGCCATTCACCTGATGAAAGTAAAGCATGCGGTTATCACTTCGGTTGACAGAGATGAATTAAAAGATGGGGGATCTATAATTTGGTACAACACCATCAAAGCCGTTAAGACTTTAAATGCCGATACAACACTTGAAACCCTGATCCCTGATTTTAAGGGACAGAAGGAGAATATACAAAGGATTGTCGAGGCGGCCCCTGAAGTAGTGTCACATAACATTGAAACAGTTGAAAGGCTAACAAGACAAGTAAGAATCCAGGCGAAATATTGGCGCAGCATGGACGTTATAAAAACGCTCAAAGAAAGTGGCATGCGCACTAAAAGTGGCATTATGCTAGGGCTCGGCGAAAAAAAGGAGGAAGTGATTCAAACCTTACAAGACCTTGCCAATGCAGGTTGCGACGTAGTTACTCTTGGGCAATACCTGCAACCAACAAAAAAACATTTACCAGTTCAACGTTTTGCTCACCCCGATGAATTTGCTGAATACCGTGAAGTTGGATATAGCCTCGGATTGGATTATGTTGAAAGCGGTCCGTTGGTACGTTCTTCCTATCACAGTGAAAGGCATGTAATCCCCGGGTATGGCAAAGCAGCATGGGAAAAAGAAAAAGCAGTAATTGGTAAATAAAAATTACTCCCTCAACTCCCACACTAAAGCACTTGCACCCAAAATAGCTGCATCCGCTTCCTGCAATTCACTGAAAACCAGTTTTACTTTATTTTGAAAAATGGGAAGGAGGTTCTTCTCCATGTGTTCTCTTGTTGGTTGCATAATTAAATCACCTGCCTTTATAACGCCACCAAATAAAATGATAGCTTCCGGGGAAGAAAACATGACAAAGTTCGCCAAAGCTTCACCTAATATTTGTCCCGTAAAGCGGTAAACTTCTTTGGCCATGTTATCGCCTTTGATAGCACATTCATATACTTTTTTAGAATCAATCTCCTCCGGTTTATACTTTCTTAACAAACTTTCTTCTTTGCTGGTCTCCAGCAATTCCCTGGCTGTAAGAACAATTCCTGTAGCAGAACAATAAGCCTCCAGTGAACCGTCAATTTCTGTCGCCCAATGTTTTCTTCCGCCCGGTCTTATGATTGTGTGCCCCAGCTCTCCGGCAAATCCGTCATGGCCATATATTAATTGGCCGTTGGCCACTATACCACTACCCACACCGGTTCCAAGCGTAATCATAATAAAATCTCTCATGCCTCTTGCAGCACCGTAGGTCATCTCGCCAACTGCAGCTGCGTTAGCATCGTTGGTCAATGAAGAAGGTAATCCAAATTTCGCCGTAATTAATTTTGTAAGAGGTATAATGCCTTGCCATTGAAGGTTGGGTGCGTAGTCTATTGTTCCTGTATAATAATTTCCATTAGGTGCGCCAATGCCTATTCCTTTGACCTTACCCTCATTGGCATGCACCTTAATAATAGGACTAAGCGTTTTATATAGAGCCTCAATATAGTCTTCCACTTCAATATAACCATCCGTTCGCAAATCGCCTTTCTCTACAATTTCACCGCGATGGTTTACAATGCCATATTTAGTATTAGTACCGCCAATATCTATCCCGACAGCAAATTCGTTAGATAGGTCAATCATTCTTTATTGTTTATTTACTGGTAACATTTAAAGTACTTTCCGGCGAAGTTTCCAACGGTTGCAGGTCTTCGTCAGCAGCACTTTCATAGTCGATACCCTGTCTTTTTAATATACCGCGGACAATAAAGGCAAAGAAAGCTAAATAAGCAAAGCAGATTACTGCAACCCAATATGACTGGTGAATACCGGTTCCGGCAACATCGGATTTGCTTTGAATATAGTCTGCTAACTTTCCCTGGATAGGAGGGATGATGCCTCCACCGAGTATCATCATGATAAGGAATGCAGAGCCCTGGGTTTGATATTTTCCTAAGCCAAGAATGGATAGATTGAAAATGGCAGGCCACATAATTGAGCAGAATAAACCCCCGCTCAGGAAAGCATAAATGCCGATTTTACCTGTTGAAAATATACCTATCAACATGGCCAGCAAGCCGAGTGAAGAAAAGATTAATAGCGTTCTCGCGGGTTTTTCTTTACTGATATAAAAAGCAGCGATCTGTATCAATACGCATACAACATACCAGTATAGAGGAGTAACATCATATTGCGAAATTGCATTCACTCCAATTACAACACCAAATGCAACAAGAGGTACAATCAATGCCAATATTTGCTTGGTGGAAGATTTAAAATCAAATGCTGGTATTGCTCCGGTCCATCGGCCAATCATTAAACTTCCCCAATACATCGAAACAAAGGGAGCAACTTCCGATGATTGATAACCTCCAAAATCAGTCTGTCTTAATAATTCGCCCATATTACTTACAATCGTTACCTCCACACCCACATAAACAAAAATTCCCAACATCCCTAAAACCAATTGGGGGTACTTCATAGCTCCCCAGCCTTCAGGATTTTTTCGGGCACTCCAATTGGCTAACAATAACCCAAAAACAACTATAGCCAGGGCGCCAAATAACCATTTCATTCGGTAGGTTTCCAGGTTGTGTTTTTCTAAATCCGATAAAGTCGCGGGATCAGTTTTATAACTATTAAATACGGGGACAAACGCAATTATTAACAGCCCAGTCATGATCAGTAAAGAGTATAAAGCCTTGTTTGCCTTCTCCGTTTTCTCAGTAGAAATTCCCGGAGGAACTTTCTTGGAAAAGAAGAAAAGAGCCGCTGCTGCAATAAACAAAACACCAACTCCTGCGTAAAGAATAATTACTTTACTTAAACCAAGCGATTGAATTTTCTCGTCAGTTATGGCTGCTGTAGTTCCAAACAAAGCAATAGCAACTACTATAGGACCGATCATCGTACCAAATGAATTTACACCACCGCCAAGATTAACCCGGCTGGTACCTGTTGAAGGATCGCCTAATGAAATAGAAAAAGGTTGTGCCGCCGTTTGCTGTAACGAAAACCCCAACGCCACTACAAATAAACCAAACAACATTCCTGCAAAAGTGTTGGCATTAACAGCAATGATCATGGCAATGGCACCCAGGGCAGAGAACAATAATCCATAAACAATACTTCTTTTATAGCCCCACTTGGCAACAAGGTCTTTTCCTCCGAAAGCACCATAAGCAAAAAGAATCAGGGCGCCAATATAGTAAGCGGTATAAAACGCAAAGTCTACTAACTGGCTTTGGAATTGGTCTAAATGAAAATAGTGTTTGCTAAAAGGAATAAAAACACTGTTACCTGCCGCAATAAATCCCCAGAAAAAGAAAACAGTAATTAGTGTACTTAAGGCACCATAGTTGGTTGGAATAGCAGCACCTTTTACAGATGCAGTAACATTCCGGTTCGGTCCCATGGATGTAGCCATATTGTTTTGGTTTTATTGAGGTCTGAAAATAGTAAGTTTAGCTGATAGAAAAATTATAACTGTGAATATGTTGAAAAAGATTTTGGCTACCTTCAATCAGGATGTAATTGAATTATGGAAATTATTCACGTATCTGCAGAATGTTATCCTGTAGCAAAGGCCGGCGGATTAGGCGATGTAGTTGGCGCTCTGCCAAAATATCAATCGGGAATGGGGCACACAGCCAAAGTAGTAATGCCCATGTATCGTACCAAATTTTTATTCAACAATGAATGGGACCTGGTACATGAAGGTGACCAGAATATGGGCGATCATTTTTTCAAATATTCTGTAATAAGGGAAAGAAATAATCAACTTGGCTTTGATCTTTACCTTGTAGACATCAATGGTCTCCTTGACCGGGAAAAAGTGTATGGCTACGATGACGACACACAACGATTTATTGCTTTTCAAATTGCCGTATGCGATTGGATTGGTAACTGGCAACATAAACCAGATATCATTCACTGTCATGACCATCACACCGGGTTAGTTCCTTTTATGATCAGGTATTGTTATGCATTTAATCACCTTTCAGATATACCCACTGTATTTACCATTCACAATGCTGAATACCAGGGCTGGCTTGGTTGGGACCGTTCTTACCTGCTTCCGTCGTACGATACCTGGAAATCTGGTTTACTGGAATGGAACAAATCCATTAATCCTTTGGCCTCAGCAGTTAAGTGTGCATGGAAAGTAACAACAGTTAGTCCTAGCTACCTCGAAGAATTGCGCTATTCTGCCAATGGTTTAGAAAACCTAATGGAATATGAAAGAGGAAAATGTGTTGGTATCTTAAATGGAATTGATACAGACGTCTGGAATCCAGAAACCGATGTGTTCATTACCAAAAATTATGATAGCCATTCTGTAAAAGAAGGAAAGCGGAAAAATAAAAAAGAATTGGCAGAACGGTTTGGGCTTGACACCGATAAACCACTTATCTCGTTTATCGGAAGACTGGTAGGAGAAAAGGCAGCAGATATATTGCCTGATGCCATCAGAACTTCTGTGTACCAGCATCACGGTAACGCCAACTTCATGATTTTGGGTTCCGGCGATCCGCTGGTAGAAGGAAAACTGGAAGAAGTAAAAACGAATCTTAATGGTTATATAAGTACCTACATTGGATACAATGAAGCCCTTAGCCATTTAATTTACGCCGGGTCCGATTTTTTGTTAATGCCAAGCCGGGTAGAACCTTGTGGACTTAACCAGATGTATGCGCTTCGTTATGGCACAGTTCCCATGGTAAGGAGTACGGGCGGACTAAAAGATACTGTCAAGGATTTTGGGGATTGGCAAGGATATGGCATACGTTTCAATTATGCAGACGTTAACGACATTACGTATTCTGTAGGCCGTGCCATTGATCTTTACTATAATAAAAAGGATTTATACAACTGGATGCGGAGTTACATGATGCAGATTGATCATTCTTGGGACACTTCAGCAAAAGACTATATTACTGTGTACGAATCATTGAAATAAGTGAGAAAAGAAAGGTCTTTGATAAAATAATTATGTACTCAGCCGTTGAAACCTTGTCAACTTCTCTTGCGTCGCACACTTGTACGTTTAGTAATTCTGTTCATCAAAAAACCCGGCAGAGATCGTAGGGCATAATGAGAACCTGGGACACGCTCTGTGAAAAGCTTCTAGTCCTTCGTTGCTAAAAAGACTATAAGAATTACTACACCTGAACGGAGCGTCGCAAGCAAAGCGTCATAGTAGAATAAAAGCCGGCAACATAAATAACCAATCCTTTATGAAAATCTAAAACAAACGCGCAGTAATACTTAATTTCAGTTCGTGTAACTATAAATTGAAGAACTATGAGCAAACAAATGTTATCTGTTATTTTGGGAGGAGGTGCAGGAACAAGGTTATATCCATTAACAGCAAGCCGTTCAAAACCGGCTGTGCCTATTGCAGGTAAATACCGCCTGGTGGATATTCCTATTTCCAATTGTTTGAACTCAGGCATTACACGCATGTTTGTGTTAACCATGTACAATTCTGCATCATTGAACAGGCATATAAAAAATACTTACCACTTCAGTGCCTTCAGTTCTGCTTTTGTGGACATCCTTGCTGCAGAACAAACTCCCGATAATCCTACATGGTTCCAGGGTACAGCCGATGCGGTTCGCCAGGGGCTACGTCATATTGCGCCGTTTGACAGTGAACACATACTTATCTTATCAGGCGACCAGTTATACCAGATTGACTTCCAGGAAATGCTGAGTAATCACAAAGAAAAAGGAGCAGATATTACTATTGCTACTATCCCGGTTAGCGCCAGGGAGGCGTCAGAATTTGGCATATTAAAAACCGACGATGGAATGATTACCTCCTTTATTGAAAAACCAAAGAGTGGCCTGGAAGACTGGGTGAGCGATACGGGCGATGAAATGCGTAAACAGGGAAAAGTGTACCTGGCTTCTATGGGCATCTACATTTTTAACCGTCATCTTTTATTTGAATTGCTTCAAAACGAATTTAAGGATGCTGCTGATTTTGGTAAAGAGATCATCCCACAATCCATCAATAAATATAAAATTGCCGGTTTCCAGTATGAAGGTTATTGGGAGGATATTGGAAATATTCCTGCTTTCTTCCACGCCAATATCGGACTGACAAAAGACATCCCTGAATTTAATTTGTTCGACAACACAAAAACTATTTACACGCGTGCCCGTATGCTGCCGCCTGCAAAAATCAGCGGTACCAGGTTAGACCATAGTATTATTGCAGATGGGTGCATTGTAAATGCTGCACATATAGAAAATTGTGTCATTGGTATTCGCTCCCGCATAGGACACGACTCCAATTTGATTAATACCTATATCATGGGTAGCGACTATTATGAGACCCTGGAGGATATTGCCGTAGATCTGCAGCATGGTATTCCCCAATTGGGTGTTGGAAGCCGGTGCAATATCCAAAATGCTATAATTGATAAAAACTGCCGCATCGGTGACGACGTAAGGATTATTGGTGGCGCACATATAGAAGACGGCGACTCTCCTTTGTATACGGTAAAAGACGGAATAGTTGTTATTAAAAAAGGTGCTGTGTTGCCAAATGGTTTCAGTATAGGAGGCTAGTGGTGAATGGTAAATTGTGAATGAAAGATTTGCTTAATTACGAACTGTTCACCAACTTGTTTTGCACCGTAAACGATGGATTGCTGCTTCACGGCTTTGTCAATGACTGACGTTAGATGGGTGCATAATTAAAAGAAATCGTTACTCATTTCCTTGTTAACTTTCAGCAATCAAAATCTAATGATTGCTTATGGCTACTGCTGCCTCTAACAAAACTTCAAACGCAATTGCAAAACCAAAGCTCTCTATTTCTCAGATCATCAATATGAGTGTGGGCTTTTTTGGAATCCAGTTCGGTTGGGATTTACAAAGAGCCAATATGGGTCCTATCTATGATGTACTGGGAGCTAATCCTGACGACATTCCACTCTTATTTTTGGCGGCACCACTTACTGGGTTGATCATTCAACCGATAATCGGTTACATGAGTGACAGAACCTGGCATCCGAGGTGGGGTAGAAGAAGACCTTATTTTTTTGTTGGAGCCTTATTGAGTTCTATTGCATTAATAGCAATGCCACATAGCAGCGTTTTGTGGATGGCCGCTGGTTTACTTTGGGTACTCGATGTTTTTGGCAACGTAGCTATGGAGCCTTTCAGGGCTTTTGTGGCTGATAAATTACCTGACAGCCAATTAAACAAGGGTTTTGTAATGCAAAGCCTGATGATAGGTTTGGGCGGCAGTATTGCTTCTGCCTTACCCTGGTTAATGCGCAATTGGTTTGGATTACAAAACACAGCAGCCAAAGGCATCATTGCTGACAATGTTAGATTCTCTTTTTACATAGGTGCTTTCTTTTTCCTATCCGCCGTATTGTATACTGTATTTACAGCCAAAGAGTATCCACCGGCTGATATTGGTTTTAAGGAAAAAGTAAAAGAAACACACAAAGGTTTTGGGGGTGGGCTCAGTGAAATTTTCTCTGCCATAAAAAACATGCCTCCCCGAATGAGAGCTATTGCGCTGGTACAATTTTTTACGTGGCCTGGATTGTTTTTGATGTGGTTTTATTATTCGGTGGCTGTAGCCTACAATATTTTTGGCGCCACCAGCGATACCGATCCAAGGTTTGGTGATGGCAGGGATTTCGCGGGGCTAACACTTTCCTACTACAACGTCATCACTTTTGGTTTTGCTTTTGTGCTGCCTTTTATCGCTGATAGATTTGGAAGAAAAACTACACATAGCCTTTGCTTGTTGGTGGGAGCAGCCGGTTTAATAAGCGTGGCTTTTGTAAGTGACAAATACATGCTTTTTGCTTGCATGACGTGCGTAGGCATTGCCTGGGCCAGCATTCTATCTATGCCTTATGCGATGTTAAGTCCGGTGCTACCCAGGAATAAAATCGGCATTTACATGGGTATTTTTAATTTTTTTATTGTGCTGCCGGAAATCATTGCTTCATTAGGCTTCAAATGGATCATGAACAATTTATTGAACAATAATCGACTACTGGCTGTTCAGGTGGGAGGTTATTTGATGATTGTTGCGGCTTTAATCTGTTTCTTTTTAATTAATGAAAAGAAACAGGAAAATATTGATGAAGCGGAAACAGCCAAGATGGAAATTCTAGAACAACGATCTGTTTAATATGAGAAAGTGGTTTTTAATTATTATTTCTTTTCTGATTGTTTCTGAACTTTTTGCTGAAGAATATAAGGTCGATGGGGTTTATCCCTCTCATTGGTGGACCAGAATGAAGAATCCCAGACTTCAATTGATGATTCACGGAACTAACATTCAGGAAAACAGTTTTTCATTGGCTTACCCCGGAGTTAAACTGGAAAAAATAAACAAACCGGAAAATAAAAATTACGTTTTTCTCGATCTTTTCATTTCATCAACAGCAAAACCCGGAAGCTTTAAAATTCATATTAAAAACCACGATGGTGAGGGTGATATAAACTATCAGTTAAAATCCCGCCGCCCCGGCAATGGAACTGCTTTTGCTACCGGCATACGGCAGGAAGATTTTGTGTACCTGTTGTTACCAGATCGCTTTGCCAATGGCGATCCATCCAATGATGCTTTCCCTGATATGCTGGATAAGCAAAGCGACAACAACAATCCATTTTTGCGTCATGGTGGTGATATACAAGGAGTGATCAATCATCTCGACTATTTACAAAGCCTTGGCGTTACCTCTTTGTGGATGACACCTGTTACAGAGAATAATACAGAACAAACAAAGGAAGGTGAATCGATGCGAAGCTCTTACCATGGTTATCATTTTACTGATCATTTTAAAATTGATAAACGCTATGGCGCCAATGAAGAATACAAACGATTAAGCAATGAACTGCATAAACGGGGAATGAAACTGGTACAGGATGCGGTTTACAATCATGTAGGCAAGGACCATTTCTTTATCACCGACATGCCAATGAAAGATTGGGTAAATCAATGGCCGTCTTACCAAAATACATCTTATAAAGACCAGCCCCTCGTAGATCCTTATGCTTCTGAAACAGATAAAAAAATATCGGAAAGAGGATGGTTTACTTCTTTTCTCCCGGATCTGAATCAACGCAATCCTTATGTTGCCAATTTCCTCATTCAATATGCTATCTGGAACACAGAAGAGTTTGGACTGGATGGTTGGAGAGTGGATACTTATTTCTATAGCGATGCTAATTTTCTAAACCGGGTGAATGCAGCCTTGTTACAGGAGTACCCGAAAATTACTGTGTTTGGTGAAGCCTGGGTACACAACCCCGTAAATAGCGCTTATTTCTGCCAGAATAACCTGGATATTTCATTCAAACATAATCTCCAGGGTGTTACTGATTTTCCATTGCTATTTGCCATGTTTGATGGCCTGAACCAGCCTTTTGGCTGGACGGAAGGAATAAACAGAGTGTACAATACTCTGGCGCAGGATATTGTATATAAAGACCCCACCCGCAATTGTATTTTTTTTGATAATCATGATCTTGACCGTATGTACTCAGTAATTGGTGAGGATTTTGAAAAATTCAAAATGGCAATAAACTGGTTATTGACTTTGCGGGGCATACCTCAATTGTATTATGGGACCGAAGTATTGATGAAAAATCTTAAGAACCCTTCTGATGCAGAAGTACGCAAGAATTTTCCGGGCGGGTGGAATGGTGACATTAGCAATAAATTTTCTGCCGTCGGAAGAAATGAACAGGAAAATGCCGCCTGGAATTACATTGCAAAACTTGCCAACTTCAGAAAGACTTCCCAGGCACTTAAAAACGGCAGGCTGATGCAATATCTACCAGAGGAAGGTATATATACTTATTTCAGATATAGCCCTTTACAAACTATTATGGTTTTAAGCCATACCGGAACAAAAGATATGGATGTAAAGATGAACCGCTTTGAGCAACGAACAAAAGGGTTTACCAAAATGAAAAATGTTCAAACAGGAGAGATAATGCCAGTAACAAACTTCACCATCAAGCCAAAGCAGGCCATTGTGTTTGAGTTAATAAAATAATTACAAAAGCAAAAAAAATTCGAACACTGAGATCTATATCTACTTTACTTAAATCACAAAATTCCAAACCATATTCTTACCATAGTTGCCCCAGTTCTTTAATACTTTATCAAGTGATTGCAACATTGTTTGGCGATTTAGTTTTTTGCCTTTTGTAGCCGGTGTCACCTTGCCCAGGTCCACACCGTTAACTTCTACCTTCGTAGCAAACCAGGTGGTGTGAATACGCGGCATACCCAGGCCAAGGATCATTCCGGGTAAGCCGTTAGCACCTTCGGGGCCGCCGTTGACTAGTATTTCATCGGTATAGAAAGCAAATATGGTAATAGAATCATCAATTAAACCGATGGCTTTCCTGCAGTCAAATCCGGCGATACTCCTGGTATCAGCAGTCAGCTTCCATTTTATTTTTAACAAACTATCCTGTACCAGGAAGGTTTCTTCAAACACAGGTTTTTGTGTAACTGTAGTTCCGGTTTTATAATCGTTATATACTACGTTTTTGTCAGCAATATTCATGTTAATAGACCGTGGATCAACAGGCACTTCTCTGCCTGGTTTATATAGTGACTTGGTAGAATCGCCAATAAAATCAAAATACGTAATAGTGGAATTGGGCAAACGGTCTTTAATTCTATCGAACCAGTCGGGGGCTAATTCCTTGTATAGTTGCCTTACATAAACCGTTTTTTCAAACTCAATTTTTATGAGGTTGTGAAATTGTGTTTGAGCCTGCATTTGCATTCCAGTAAATAAAGCGATAAAGCAGGTAATAAGCTTTTTCATGTGTTTATTTTTGACCGGGCATTTTGTTAAAAGACCATTCAAACTTGAGCATAAAGTAGCGGCTGAGTCTCTGGTATCGTTCTTCATAGAACCTGTCAGAATTAATAACCCTGGTAAATCCTTTGTTTTGATCCAATATATCATTTGCTATAAAGAGTATTTTGCCAGATTTATCCTTGAATACTTTCCTTGCAAGATTGGCCCTCCATAAAATGACATTTGGGTTGCCTGCAAAAGCTTCAACACGTTGACGCAAGTCAAATTCGCATTCGGTGAAAATCTCCAGTTTCAATGGTAGCATTAAAAATCCCTGCGCTCGTCCACCATAAGAATAGTAGGTGTTTTTAAGCGTAGGGTTTAAGGATGATTTGGATTTGTTGTATCCGACCTTCGGTGAAAGTTCAAAGCTGCGGTTATCAGGAAAATCGTACCGAATGCCATATCCGAATTCAAAACTGTAATAATCATTTTTGTTAAGCTGACCGTTTACAACACTTATGTTCCTGCCTCCATTTCCATTTAAACGAATTTCATGGTTGAATTTTTTCTCTCCCTGGCCTTTGTTCCATGACGACCAAAAATTCCAGTTGCGGTTGCCGTTTACATTTATAGGTATGTAAGTTCTTTTTCCATATTGATCAACAAGACTGGATTGGGTAATGGCATTTTCTGTAAAGTTGTAACTGCCATTGATCCAGATGCCTCTTGAACTAAGCACTTTATAATTATTGTAAAACAGCGAAACGTTGTGATTGAATCCAACCTTAAGATCAGGATTGCCTATGAACTCATTAAGGGGATCATTGTTATCGCGGATGGGCTGTAACTGGTCAATAGTGGGTTGCCTGTTTGTTCCCCTGTAGTTAAGGCCTATACCTGATTGCTGTTTTATAGCGTAATAAAACGATCCCTGCGGGGTAAAATTCTTAAAATTGTAAACGCTCTTTTTTTCGTTACCCAGGTCATGCAGATTTAGTTTTATTGAAGAAATACCTGAACCGGCAGCAAATCTTAATTTCTTGTAGTTGTACCGGCCTATCAACGTACCGCTGTTAGAGAAAGCATCAAGGTCAAAATTGTTACTGTATACCCTGTTCAAAATTTCATATTTGCCGTTGTTGCTTTTATCATAGGTGTTTTTATGAGAGGTAGCATTGTTTTCATTGTGGCTGTATTCAGCAACAAGGGTCCATTTCAAACTTAACGGCTCACTAAAAGTTAATTTTGAACCCATAGTAGTTGAATTGCCGGTATTGATCTTTTGCTGGTCCTGCAGCTTTGAAGAATCCAACGTTGTGCCTTTATAATAGTCTATGAGAGAATAAATGAACCCGTCCTGGTCATCACTGGTAACGCCATAACGCATGGTCAGTAATAATTGCCTGTTCTTTTTATTGAACAATTGCTTGTATTGAAGTTGGTTGTCACTTTGAATGCGTTTGGATTTAATGTCGTTCGTTCTGACGTTGGCATTAGATGAATTGAAGTTTTCATTCTCCGTTTTGCTGGCAGTATTATTAAATGTCTCTGTGGTTTTGTAGGTACCCACAGTCGTAAACTTGAACGAGGTTAACGAATCGAGTTTCCATTCATGCTTAAGATTTCCGGCATTTTGTTGATTCAAGCTGTGGCTTAAAGTAGCGGTGTTGGTATAAAAAACATTTCCGGGCACAATGCGTTGTTCAAACCTTGAACCGACATTATTTGTCGCCAAGCGATTGTATCGGTAAGAGCCATTAATGCCATGCTTTTCGCCATTCCAGCGGTTTATATACAAGCCCCCGGCGGTGTATGCGTCTGGAAGACCTCTCAAACTCCAGTCATTGAATTCATCTGAAGTTCCAAAACTGTAATAGTAGCCACTTAGTTCATCGTAATCAATATCATTTTCAATTCCTAAGCGTCGTTTTTCTTCCCAATTTAAACTCCCGGTACTTGTATTGCTTTTCGTTCCATAAAGAGAAAGCTTTCTTTTGCCTACAAACTGGTTATAAAGAAGTTTAGCATCTGTAATGTTATCAAAGTTGGAACCTGCTTCAGCACGCCCAAATGAACCTTTTTTCCTGTCTTCTTTTAATTTAATATTGACGGTCTTTCCTTCACTACCTGTAGAAATACCAGTAAGGTTTTGCTGGTCTGATTTATTGTCGAACAATTGCACTTTATCTACTGCTTTTGCTCCAATATTCTTGGTAGCCATTGTAGGATCGTCGCCAAAAAATTCCTCACCATCTACCAAAACCTTTTGTACTCTTTGTCCCTGTGCAGTAATCTCAC
>DAIQPL010000153.1:0-9303 GCA_036787395.1 Flavisolibacter sp.
TAAGATTGTGCAGGCCCTGCATGCAACAACCATTTTTTATGCATTAGAAAAGTTAGGCGGGGTGAAGTATTAGCTCTTTACTCACTTCGGCTACTAAAAATATACTACCGCAAACAATAACCAGATCATTTACCGCTGCGTTGTTGAGGGCTTGTTGAAGAGCCTCGTTTACATCGTCGTACGCTAAGCCGTTCAAAGAGAACTCCTGTGCTTTTTGCAGGAGTTCGGTTGCCGGTAATGCTCTTGGGATTTGGGCCTGGGTAAAATAGTAACTGGATTCCCTTGGTAATAACCGCAACACTTCAGCAATCTCTTTGTCCTTTACCATTCCAAATATGACATGCAGATGGCTGTAAGAAATATATTTCAGGTGTTGCAGCATTTGTGCAATACCATCCTGGTTGTGGGCCACTTCTAAAACTATGCAAGGGTTTTGATGGATGACTTCCCACCTGCCTTTTAAGCCGGTAAGTTCTGTTACCTTTTTAAGTCCTTCGTGAATTTCTTCATCAGAAAGGGGAAATCCGATTTTCTTTAAAACATCCAAAGAAGTTATTACTGTACATAGGTTCTTTTGCTGGTAGAGGCCGGGAAGATCTAACTCAAATAAAGAGGTTTGGCTTTCGTCTGTATTAAGTAGTTCAACAAATAGATGACCGTTTTCCCATTTATGTGACACTAGTTTGCAATGTTCGTCTGCAAAGAAAATGGGTGTATTTTTTTGCCGGGCCATTTCGTAAAACACTCCGGCCGATTCATTTTTAGTTTCGCCGATCACTACAGGAATACTCTCCTTTATTATACCCGCTTTTTCAACTGCTATTTCCTGAAGGGTATTGCCAAGCATATTCATATGGTCCCAGCCAATGTTGGTGATAACAGATAGCTCTGGGGTAATAATATTGGTGCTGTCCAACCTTCCGCCAAGGCCTACTTCTATGACAGCGATGTCTATTTTTTGCTGTGCAAAATATTCAAATGACATGGCCACGGTGATCTCAAAAAAAGAAGGCTCTATCTCTTCAATCACTGGCCTGATTTTCTTCACAAAGTCAACAACAAAGTTTTCATCAACCATTTGCCCGTTGATCCTGATGCGTTCTCTAAAATCGTATAAGTGTGGTGAAGTATATAAACCTGTTTTATAACGGGCTGTTTGGAGTACGGCTGATAACATGTGACTAACCGAACCCTTGCCATTGGTACCGCCGACATGAATAGTCTTAAATTTTGTGTGAGGATTGTCCAGGCGTTCGCAAAGGATACGGATGTTGGTAAGGTCTTTCTTAAACGCAGCGCTGCCCATGCGGCTAAACATGGGCAGCTTGTTATATAAATAATCTATAGTTTCCGAATAATTCACCCAGCAAAAGTATTGCTGTAGACCTTATCCCCTCACTTTAAAATTAAAGATCACTGTTCCTTTTTGTCCGCCATTGTTTCCCATTCTTAACTGGAAGGCGGAACGTTTGGCAATATCGATGTACCTGCGATCGGAAGTAGTTGAGCCTTTTGGCTGGAAAGTAGCAGAACTAACTTTACCGCCCTCATCCACTACAATATCCATGGCCACTTTTGCATTTTGGTTAAAATCGTCTTCAAAGCTTTGGTTAGGAATACTCATAACCTTGACACCGAAACTTCGGGGTGTACCAGTATAATTTCGTCCGTTGGGGTCACCACCTGGCCTTCCCTGGTCGCCATTACCACCAGCAATTCCTTCATTGCCTCCGGGCTTATAGGAGTCAGCACCATTGCCTCCGTTTCCATTACCACCAATCGTTCGTCCTAAAACGGCTTTTGGTCTTGGAGGCGCCTGGGTAATTACTGGTTGTGGATTTGTATTGGATGATTTAACTGTCTTGCTTTCTGAATTGATCTTGGTTGCATCAGGCTTGCTTACCGCAGGTTTAATAACTGGCGGAGCATCATGGTTATTATCGTCAGAAGCAACATCTTTTACCGCTTCTTCCCTTGATTGAACAGGCTGGGGAGGAGTATAGCTTGTTTGCCGGGCCGGCGCCGGGTCGCCTGGCAACTTGGGCTGGTCTGTTCCAAAGCCCTGGTCTCCAGTCCCAAGGTTTACTTCTACAAATTCATCTATTGGTGGAATAGGTTCCTGTGGTATGGATAACTTCACCCAAATAAAAATAAAGAGTAAGGCTCCGGCTATGGCTGCTGTAAGGGCAGAGGCCTGTATATTCTTTTGTTTTTCAAATTCGGCGGACATGGATAAATGGTTATTCATACAAATATAAAGTTCAAAGTTTAAGGGGTAAGGATTAAGGTTGCTATTCAGCCGATCACTAATTCAAAATTCAAAACCTAAGACTGGGTAACGGTGCAGAAGTTAGAAAAATTGCCCGAAAATTTATAGTTCTTTAAAATGTTTTAACAATTATCCCAACCTGCGATAAAGCCAAAACGGCAATACTTTCATCAGTTGAGCCACCAGCCACCACCTCCTGGTGATATAAACTACCCGTTTCCTTTTTTCAATAGCTTTTACTATTTGCTTTGCGGCCTTTAAAGGTCGGGCTACCCAAAAGCGGCTATTTCCTTTGGCCAGTTTGGTATCTATGAAGCCCGGCCTGATATCGGTAACAACTATATTTTTTTTAAGCTTCCAGGCTTTTATATTTAATCCTTCCGCATATACACTCATAAAAGATTTACTGGCACTATAGGCGGGTGCCCAACTATTTCCGCGTAGAGCGGCTACAGAAGATGTAACTGCAATCTGACCATATCCTTGTTGTACAAAAAAATTAAAGGCATAGCCGACAATTTCTACAAATCCATTCACATTTGTTAGAGTGGTAGTTTTTTCAATTTCGGGATTTAAATCCAAAGAAGTATCTCCGTAACCGGAGTTATAGATTAACAGGTCAAGCCCGCCAAGCTCGTTAACCAGTTGTTGAATATTCTTTTGGTTATCATTTTCCGTTACATCGAAACAGGAAGGGATAACCTGTTTTGGATATTGTGATTTCAGTTCGTTCAACAATTCAATCCTCCTTCCTGTAATTCCTACTATGTTGTTTTTTTCAACGTACAACATTGCCATTTCTTTGCCAATGCCTGAAGTGGCGCCAACGATAATGATTTTCATAATTATCTCATTAGAATAAAAATAAGCAGATCCAAGGCAAGACAAAAATGCTGCAACTAACCAGGTTGATAACGAAAGCAATGAAAGAAATGGTGCTGGACAATTGCCAGGAAGTCATTGATGAAACAAGTAATAAATTTGAACAAATCTGTCTTAGGGGAGGATTTTATTTTTCCATCTTGCTAATGCCAGCAATCCAAGAAATGGCCCTGGTGCTAAAATCCACAAACTTTTTTCGCCATAATTAATCAGGGAATTCAGTAGTTGTATGCTGACGATAGTAATGAAAAATCCTATGGAAGTGACAATAGTTAGCGCTGTTCCTTTATATTGTTGAATAGTTGATTGTGCAACAAGAGTGGAGAATTGCGGTGAATCAGAAACCACCGTAGTTCCCCAAATAAATAAGAAAAAAAGAAATAAAGGTTGTACAAGGGCAAAACTAAGCGGCGCTGCCACGCAGCAAAAAAATGACGTAACCATAGAAATAAAAGCTACTCTCTTACTCCCCATTCTTTTCGAGATGATACCGCCTATAATACAGCCGGCACAACCGGCAGCAATGACCAAAAAACTCCATAGAGAGGAATTTACGTCATGTCCATTCTTATTGTATAGGTGAAGGATTAACGGGAGAAAAGTCCAGAACGTGTACAGCTCCCACATGTGGCCAAAATATCCAAAAGCAGCGGATCTGAAATTTTTTGACCGGAACAGCAGCAAAAAAGCCTTCGGCTCAAATTTATTTTTAGTGACCAAAGGCTTGGAAGGAACTGTTAAGTACAAAAGAAAACCTCCTGCAAATGCCAGCAAAGAAGTGAACAGCATTAATTTTCTCCAGGACACCAGGTTAAGCTGTGATTTTAATAAATGAGGGAATGCCGTTCCCAATACAAGGGCGCCTACTAAAAACCCTAAGGCATTTCCCAGTTTTTGTGGAAACCAGTCAGCCGCTATTTTCATTCCCACAGGATAAATGCCGGCTAAGAAAAAGCCGGTGGCGAAACGTAAGGCACTGATCCACGCAAGATCTTTTGCAACAAAAACGATGGAAGCATTTGCAACAGCAGCAGCGCAGGAAGAAAGAAAAAACAAGAGTGATGGCTTAAAACGATCAGCAACAGTGAGCACGGCAAAAATCAGCGTGCCTGTAATAAATCCAAATTGAACAAATGAAGTAAGATTGGCGGCTGATACAGCGCCGCTTTCTTTTTGTATTTCACTGATAACCGCATTACCTGCAAACCACAACGAGGTTCCGGCAAACTGGGAGAGTACGATTATAAAAAGAAAGTATGTCCTGGGTTTTGATAACAAGAATTATAATTACAGAGCTTCAAGATAAATAATCGTTCTATAAAGAGTCCATCTTTCTATCTGTAAAGGTGCGGCTTATATCAATTAATGCGCAAAGTCTAAATCATACCTGCCTTTGATCCGTTCCATCGGGGGATTAAAATATCCGTATTTTAAATGAGGAAATTCTTCTTTCAATAATTCCATCAATTGTTTCATACCCAAGACCTCGCCGGAGTCAATAATACCAATTTTTCCGAGGTACCAATCCGGGTCAATATTAAAATTGCGCCATTGAATCATACATAGGTCTGTGTCAATTATCAATTGACGAAGCGCCTCATATTCTGCAGCTGAATCTGTCATTCCGGGGAAAACAAAATAATTAATCGACGTCCAGCCCCCAAAGTTCCTTACTACTTTCAAGCTTTCTGCAATGTCTTCAAATCCATAGTTATTCGGACGGTAGTAGGGCAGATAAACCTCCGGTCGGGCAGAGTTAGTACTTACCCGAATACTATTCAGGCCTGCTTCGCATAAAGCCCTTACCGCATTAGGCTTAGAGCCATTAGTGTTGATGTTAATACTTCCTTTGAGAGTGTGCTTTCTAATCTCGATGATAGATTCTCTAATTGTTTCCCACATCAACAATGGCTCACCTTCACACCCTTGACCAAAACTAACAATGGGATAAGGCGCCGTCTGCAGATGCGGAACGGTGAATTCCACAATTTCTTCTGCCGTAGGTTTAAATGTCAAACGGTCCTGTGTGGAAACGATGCTTTCTTCAACAGGCTGAAAAGAAATACATCCAATGCAATTGGCATTACACGCAGGAGAGGAAGGAACGGGGCATTCCCACCTGCCCATAAAATAATTTCGTGCAGCAGGACAGTGATATGTAAGTGCACAATTATTTGCCAGATGATTCACAAGCCGGTTATGAGGATAAGCTTTTAAGAGATATTGAACACCGTCTTCTACTTTGTTTTCATTAAAACCTGCACATTCCTGACGAATATCTTGTTCAATGCGGGTAGCGGGAACAAAGAATTTCTCATCATACCAGCCCACGGCGGTGTAACAAAACAAGGGAAGTGTTGGAGCATCGGGCGCAGTTTCATAAGCTGAAAGATAAAAACCGGTATGTGCCGGTGGAATAAATGCAGCCACCGCCCAGCCCTTATCACATAAACGCATTTCGCCTGTTTTTATATCAATACCAATTCCCTTGCGTCCTGGTAATTCATATAATTGTCCGCCATGAGGCAGTTCGATCCATTCATCCTCCGGAACGGGTACGGCATCCCATCCACTTCTTCCAACCACGTATAAAGAAGTGTCTTCAAAAATATTTCCCTTTCCATCAGAATATAAAATGAATGGAGACATAAATAAAGTTTAACGTTAAAGGACTAAAAGATGTCAACTGGTTAACCTGTTGACATCTGTTTCGGTCCGTCTATTTGTTCCCTGCAAAAAGCATTCATTTTTGCTACTTCAAGCGTAGACAGGTCCTGCGTTACCTGGTACTGGAGGTATTTTTTTTTGATATGGAAGAGTGTAACAAAATCTTCACGAACTATTACCTCAGATAATTCATCCCATTTTACAAAATGGTCCTTATAATTGCCTGGAATTTTCACGCCGGCTTCATCAAAAAAAATAGTGGTTTCTTTAAATACCCTTCTTTCGGAGATTAAAAGCAGAAAACATAAGAATGCAAAAATGAATATGCCTATATAATCAATCGTTCTTCCCACACTCATAACAGCAACACCAAGTATGAGAAAGGTTAACACTTGTAACAAACGGATCAGCCCATTGTATTTTGCAAAAATGTCAAATCTTCTTCTGAAAAAGCCATATAATAAAGAAACAGCCGCAACTGCAAAAACAGGAAGAACAGGTACAATGGTTTCATAGTTAAGCAACCGGTAATAATCAGATGCCTTGGCAATTAAAAACAATCCTACCACAACATGCAGCAACCCTGCACTGCGTCGTCCACTTTCTATACCATCGATTTTTACCGTTACACTGTACATGCTAAACAGGGTTACTGGCTACTAAAAGGTTGCACAATTTAAATAAAACACGGGCACCAACATTGGCATCCCAAAACGTTTCACTGGTGCTTACTTCGCTAAGATCGAAGCCAATAATCTGCCTCCCCGATTGCTGTATCTTTTTGAAGATATAAAACACCTGTTCAGTTTCAAAGCCTCCTTGTACTGGTGTGCCGGTGTTTGGGCAAAGTTTTGGGTCAAGCCCATCAATGTCGAAACTGATGTAAACTTTTTGAGGTAAGTGATCTACTATTTCTTCTACAATCTGTTTGTAGGTTTCTCCTTCATACTGCCTGGTCCTTATATCGCCATCAAAATAGATCTTTACCCTGTCAGTATTCTTTTGAATAAAATTGTGTTCACCTTCTGAATAGTCCCGTATGCCTACCTGCACCAGCTTTTGCATCTGCGGTACTTCCTTCAAAGCATTATACATAATGCTGGCATGAGAATATACAAATCCTTCATATCCTTCACGGAGGTCACAGTGCGCATCTATTTGAATAACTCCAAAATCACCATGTTTTTCGCCGATGGCTTTCATAAAACCTAGTGGAGTGCTGTGATCGCCACCCAGCAAGGCAACGAGCTTTCCGTTATTTAAAAGATCTTTTGTTTGATTATACACCCAGTTATTCAAAAAGTACCCGCCTTCGTTTACTTCTTTCAGGGTTTTGCACATAAATTGGTTATCAGCCACTACATCTCCCTTAGATATATAGTCGATGTATAGTTCTGCTTCTTTACGCAGATAATCACTTTTAAAAAGAAGTTTTCTGTCGGTTTCACGTAAAAAGAAACCTTGCTTCCATCCTTCAGGAACATCAGGGTCAAAAAGGTCAACCTGCAGGCTGGCCTTCATAATTTGTTCCGCCGCACGTGCCGTGCCAGAGCCAAAGCTTACCGTAACCTCCCAGGGAATAGGGAGAACTACCAACCGGGCATCTTCTTCCGTAAAAGGCAATCCGAATATATTATTGTTGGGGTTACCGGCACTATTAGGATCAAAGCTTGAGAGATCGGTCATTATAAATTTTTAAAAACGGTGCAAGATAGCAAGGTTTAAGGTTTAATGCCTGAGGTTTTGCTTTAGCATTGAAAGTTTAGATTTTCTTTTGGGGAAACAGGTTGCAGGAAAAAACAAAAAATCCTATACTTTGCCTTTATTACAAAAAGATTTCCTTCTTCCCGGGGCTTTATTGTTTTGTGAAAAACCCCATGAATTGATGAAAATCAGCTATCAGTGGGGCCTACCGAGAAGCATTTTACTCTACCTTTGCCTTGCCATTATTGTATTGAAGAAGTCTGTCCTACAAACAACTTGTAAGACGACGGATCCCCTGGCTTAAAATATACCGTTCAAAAAATGAAAAAAATTCATATTATCCTGCTGCTGCTTGTAATTGGAGGGATTGTTGGCATGTCGTTTTTTATTAAAGACCTTACCACACACGAAACTTTTGCCAGCGCCGGTGATAAAGACGGCAAGTTTGTGGTGGTGAAAGTTCAATTAGATAAGAAAACGCCAATTGAGTATGACGGATTAAAAAATCCTAACCTTACGGTTTTTTATGCTGTTGACAAAGATGGAAAGCGTAACAAAGTGATCTATAACAATGCCAAGCCAACCGATATAGAAAAAAGCGATGGAATTGATTTGAACGGTTATATGCGTGATGGCTATTTTGAGTGCACCAAATTGCAAATGAAATGTCCTTCAAAATACAAGGATGATATGGCTACTGCTCAGAAGAGTCTTCCTACGGGCGATAGCGCCGGTACAAATAAATACTAACAATGAATTTTATTGGCGAGCATTTAGCGCCTGGTGAACTGGGACACTTCTTTTTAATTCTTTCCCTCGTCGCTTCTTTAGGCGCTACCATTTCTTATTTTTTAAGTGTACAAAAAAGTTCTTTCTTAAACAGGGGACAGCAATTCAATGGTACCAGTACTCTCACTGTCAACACCCAATGGAGAAAGCTGGCCAGGATTTTTTTCATTACCGAAGTAATTTCTGTTTTTGCTGTTTTTGGAATTTTGTTTTACATCATCAATAATCACTTTTTTGAGTATAAATATGCCTGGCAGCATAGCAGTCTTTCATTAGAAGCCAAATACCTACTGAGCTGTTTCTGGGAAGGACAAGAGGGAAGCTTCTTACTTTGGAGTGTATGGCATTGTGTATTAGGGCTTGTCATTATCTGGCGGGAGAAAGAATGGGAAGCGCCTGTAATGACCATAGTGAGCTTTGTACAATTTTGTTTGGCTACGATGATCATTGGTGTAAGCTTTCTTGGTTTAAAATCCGGATCTAATCCCTTTATGCTATTGCGTAATTCCGGTGTGCTGGATAACGCACCCGCGTTTTTTGATATGAACGGCTCTATGCGACAGGATTACCTGGGCCTGATAAAAGATGGCAATGATCTGAATCCTTTATTGCAGAACTATTGGATGGTCATTCACCCACCTGTATTGTTTTTAGGGTTTGCTTCTACCATTATTCCTTTTGCCTTTGCCATAGGTGGGTTATGGACACGGCGGTTTACAGAGTGGACAAAAGCGGCCTTGCCCTGGGCTTTATTCTCTGCGGGCATTCTGGGTTTAGGGGTAATGATGGGCGCTGCGTGGGCTTATGAATCGTTGAATTTTGGTGGTTACTGGGCATGGGACCCGGTTGAAAATGCTTCTCTCGTTCCCTGGCTGGTACTTGTAGCGGGTGTACATACTTTATTGATTTATCGTCATACGGGCAACGCCCTGCGAACAACTAACCTGTTTTTTATACTTTCTTTTCTGCTGGTTCTCTATTCAACCTATTTA
>DAIQPL010000423.1:0-3036 GCA_036787395.1 Flavisolibacter sp.
TCAGGTTAGTATGACCAACCTTAAAAAAAGTTTCTTCTGTATCAGTTGTGCCACTTATCAAATAGAAAACAGGGTATTTTTTTGAAGGATCTTTATCATAACCCGGAGGCGTGTAGATAACCAATGAACCTGTTGTAGCTTCGATAGAAGGATAATATTCATAATTTACCGAACCATGAGGCACATCACGCATCGCATGTATCGTGGGTGTGAAACCTGGAATATCTACAAGGCTTGCCTTAAATCTTTCATTAGGAAAATAATCTTCATTGGCAGGATCCATAACGGTAACGCCATCCACAACAAAACTGTAAGGATAGATATCGGGCCGAATGGGACCGACTGTTACGCTCCAGATGCCGATACTGTCTTTTGTCATGGGAACATTTGTTGCTCCGAATTGGCTGCCACCTAATTTTACTTCTTTTGCAAAAGGTGCCAGGTAGCGGAACGTAACTTTTTTATCTGGCAAAATTTGTGGCGATACAACAAATGGGCCTCGAGGTGGCTGGCCCATAGCAAATGCTGCCATAAAAAGCACTACTGTTACAAGTAGTGAACGAAGCATTCCTCGATTTTTCATAAACCTATTTTGATTTGCAACCCTTAATTTTTTACAATAGATAATGCTCATGAATTCGCTATTGAATCCATTTATTTTTTTTCATCCACAAAAGCAAAGGATCGATCCAATCAGGTTGGCGAAAAATAAATCCATGTCCACCTTTTGGATAAATGTGCATTTCAACCGGCACATTATGGTGTCTTAAACTTTCGAAATAGGCAATGCTGTTATCTACATCAACCGTTTTATCATCTGCTGCATGTGTTATGTATGCCGGCGGCGTGTTATCGGTAACCTGCAGTTCATTTGAGTATCGATCAATTAGTTCTCTAGATGGATTTTTGCCAAGCAAATTGTTTCGCGAATCACGATGTGTTAAACTGTCCCGCATACTTATCACGGGATACACCACCACCTGGAAATTAGGACGTAGACTGGTTTTGTTTGAATTTTCAACCAGGGCTTCCTGGAAATGTGTGGCTGCAGTTGATGCTAAATGACCACCTGCAGAAAATCCAACGATGCCGATTTTATTTACGTCAACTCCCCATTTGGATGCATTTTCGCGAACCAGTTTTATGGCCTGCTGCGCATCTTGCAATGGACCAATGGTTTTATTCTGCATTATAGAATCGTCAGGCAACCTGTATTTCAACACAAACGCTGCAATACCCTTAGCAGCAAATTGTTTTGCTGTTGAAATACCTTCACCCTGGTAAACAACTACTGTATAACTTCCGCCAGGAATAATAATCACCGCGGTTCCACTTGCCTTTTCTTTTTCTGGCAGATAAACCTCGAGGGTGGGTTTTGATACACCGCGAAACATTCCTGAATTGAAGGTTTCGTTTTTACCCATTTCTTTCGAATTGGGAATTGAAGCCGGATACAATTCAACAATTTCCTGCCCATTGGCAATAAATGAAAAGAGCAAGCAAACCACGAAACATGATTTGCTTGCTTTGGTCTTTCCAATTCCAAAATTCAATAGTCCACGTAACACACTTCTTCTTTTATAATAAGATTTTACAATTTTCCCTGTGAAATGAATACTATATGAATGAATAGCAGTAACTGATACGGCTATCTTTCTTCTACAGTCTTTAATCTTTGAATAACAAAGGAGCCATTTGGTAAAGGCTGCGGCGCCATGTTTGAAACTCGTGTGCTGTCCCTGGAGAAACATAAGTAGCAACATTATAACCGGCTGCTTTTAAATCCGCTTCAACTTTAGGCAGACCGTTAGCTCCATTTGTTTCTTTGCCACCATAGCTTATAAAAATGGCTTTCGGTTTCATTTTACCTTCTAAATCTGCCGGTGTATAATTACCACCACTTAATAATCCCCAGTAACCAAAAACTTCCGGCTTTGCCAACGTGATCACTTTCGTTTCTGCAGCTCCCATTGAAAGACCAGCCATTGCACGTCCATCTCTTTTAGCAATTGTCCGGAAATGAGCATCAACATAAGGCACTAACTCATCAACCAAAACAGTCTGGAAGCCATTATTGGCAATCATTGCGGCCATACCACCACCAGGAGGACCAGCAGGATTATTGAAAGAACCACCAGCAGGAACAGGAGGACGAGCCGGTCTACTACCAGTATTGGTCATACCATAGGTCATTACTACGATAAAAGGTTTTATTCTACCTTCTGCGATCATATTATCCATAATCAGGTTGGCCTTGCCTTGAATACCCCATGAAGTCTCATTTTCCCCCCAACCATGTTGCAGGTATAGTACCGGGTATTTAGTACTCCCTTTTTCGTAACCAGGAGGAGTGTAAACAAATGCGGCCCGTGATGTGTTCGTGCTTTTTGAAGGGAAAAGAATTTGCTGCATATGCCCATGAGGAACATCTTTCAGCGCATAAAAATCCTGGTCTTTAGCAGGTATCTCTATACCACTTTCCCAACGTTGGGAGCCATAGAAAAATCCTGTTCCGGGATCATTAAATGTTGCGCCATCTACGTTAGTGCGGTAATAGTGAAATCCTTCATCCATTGGTCCAGCGGTTGTACCAATAAAATAGCCACTATCCACTTTGGTAAGCTTTGTTCCTCCTTGTCCGCCAAGGCCCAGACTTACCCGAACACTATCAGCGTTGGGCGCATATATCCTAAACCTCGCATATCCTTGAGAGTTAACTTGCGGGTATGCTTGAAAAGGCTGGTTAAAACTGGAAGGTTTAAAGTCTTCTAATGGTGCACCGGTTTGTGAAGAACACACTCCACTGATTACTATACTTGCTAAAACAATAGCTGGAGATTTGAAATTCATTTGGTTATATTTTTAAATGAAGAACTTAGTTTGATTTAAAGTTGAAGAAGTTATCTCCAGCTCTGCCATTGAAGTGAATGGAACCTGGCAAACACAAAAAGAAAACAATAGCGGTAGCTGTTTCATAATCGTAAAGTTTGAATATTACTATCCGAAACACGATACGGACGGGTTATCGAGCCTGTT
>DAIQPL010000424.1:0-3033 GCA_036787395.1 Flavisolibacter sp.
TGAGGTGATTGTCAAATTAGTTAACACATCATCCACTTCATTACCGGTTACAATAAACATCGAAGGAGCAAAACTTTCTCAAAAGAATGCAGCTGTAGAACAATTGTATTCCGGCAAAATGGGTGTAAATAGTCTTGATCAGCCAAAAGCCGTTTATCCTGTTGAGCAATCGTTAACCATAAAGGGAAAAACAGTAGCTGTATCGCTTCCGCCATTCTCCCTGACAGTAATAAAAGCTGCTGCTGCCTTAACCAAATAAGCATGAGATTTCTTAAACCAATTCTATTTTTATTTTTTGTCATTATCACCGGCAATTTGTTAGCACAACAAAAAACCCTGGTGCTTTGGTACAATAAGCCTGCAAAAGAATGGAACGAAGCGCTTCCTGTAGGCAATGGCCGTTTAGGTGCCATGATATTTGGCGGAACGTCTGAAGAACTCATTCAGCTAAATGAACAAAGCTTATGGACAGGTGGTCCGGTTGACCTAAATCCCAATCCGGATGCACCGAAATATTTACAACCAGTAAGAGAGGCCTTATTTAAAGACAGCATTGGCCAGGCGGTTCGTTTACTGCAAAAAATGCAGGGGCCCGATACAGAGATGTATCAACCGTTGGGCAACATTGTCATCAAACAAAAACTTGCGGGTGAGCCTTCTGCTTATTATCGTGATCTGAATATTAGTACAGCTACATCAACCACACGCTTTACAGATAATGGAGTGGTCTATACAAGAGAAATATTTTCCTCAGCTCCTGACCAGGTCATTGTTATTCGCTTCAAAGCAAGTAAGCTAAAAGCATTGAATTTTACTGTAGATGTAAGCAATGAATTGAAATATCAAAAATCGGTTACGGCTACAAAAGAACTGGTATTGAGAGGAAAGGCACGGATCACTAATGATGAAAGAAGAGTTCCCAAGCCATTCATTTATGAGGACAGTGCAAGATGCGACGGCATGCGTTATCAATTCAGGATGAAAGCTGTTTCGCCGGATGGAAAAATTGGTACAACTGATACATCGCTTGTAATAACCAATGCAACGGAAGTGCTTTTATTTGTTTCTGCTGCTACCAGTTTTAATGGCTTTGACAAATGCCCAGATAAAGAAGGGAAGGACGAAGAAAAACTAGCTACCCAATTTTTGTCATCAGCTTTAAAGAAAAGTTTTGCGCAATTATTGAGTGTCCACATCAAAGATTACAAGTATTTTTTCAATCGTGTTTCTCTTTCTTTATCAAACACAGCTGCGCCGTCTTTACCAACAGACCAGCGCCTGGTTAATTACAAGAATGGAAATGAAGACCCTCCACTGGAAGAATTGTACTTCCAATTTGGACGCTACCTCTTAATTTCTTCATCACGTCCGGGCGGTATACCTGCCAACCTGCAAGGTATCTGGAACAATTCTATCCGCCCTCCATGGCGAAGCAATTATACCACCAACATCAATCTGCAAATGAATTACTGGCCTGCCGAAATGTGTAACCTTTCTGAAATGACAGAGCCATTGCTCAAACACATTAAACGGATGGCTGTTAACGGTGCGGCTACAGCAAAAAATTATTACAATATGCGTGGATGGGCCGTGCATCATAATTCGGATATCTGGGCCCAAACGAATCCGGTTGGTGAAGGTGGTGGTGATCCCAAGTGGGCTAACTGGAGCCTGGGAAGTCCGTGGCTGTCCCAACATTTATATGAGCACTACCGCTTTACAGCAGATAAAAAATATTTACGGGAAACCGCTTACCCTTTAATGAAAAGCGCTGCTCAATTTTGTTTGGACTGGCTGGTTGAAAAAGACGGAATGCTGGTAACAGCGCCATCTACTTCCCCGGAAAATGTTTACCTGCATCCTAATGGATTTAAAGGTACTGTTACTATTGCGTCTGCCATGGATATGGAAATCATCTGGGACCTTTTTACCAACATTATTGAAGCTGATAGCATCCTTGGTAATGATAAAGAGTTTGCAACCTTATTGAAAGAAAAACGAAGCAGGCTTAATCCATTAAAGATTGGCAAAAAAGGAAATTTGGTGGAATGGTATGGCGACTGGGAAGATGAAGACCCGCAACATCGTCATGTATCGCATTTGTTTGGACTACACCCGGGTAGAGAAATATCGCCGCTCATCGATCCTGCTTTTGCCAATGCCAGTCGAAAGACACTTGAAATGCGCGGTGATGGCGGCACAGGATGGAGTAAGGCCTGGAAAATTAATTTCTGGGCACGTTTGCTGGATGGAGACCATGCCTACAAAATGTACCAGGAATTATTAAAAAACTCTACACTCAATAATTTATTTGATACGCATCCACCTTTCCAGATCGACGGAAATTTCGGAGCAACATCGGGTATAGCAGAAATGCTATTGCAAAGTCATTTGAATGACATCCAGCTATTACCGGCCTTACCTGCGGCCTGGAAAAACGGGCATGTAAAAGGGTTGGTAGCAAGAGGCGCTTTTGAATTAGAAATGTTTTGGACAAACGGAAAACTTTCAAAAGCATTTATTACTTCAAGGGCAGGAGGTGAATGCAGGCTTCGAACAAATGAAAACGTTTCGATAAAGAATATAAAAACAATATCAGCAAGTGCACAGTTGTTCAATCAACAACAACACCTTATTTCTTTTCCAACCGTCAAAGGGAAAGTATACGAGGTTCTTGTAAAATAATTTTTATAAGATGGTACCCCGTTAATAACACCTTTGCAGCTTTTTCCTATGACACTGCTTATGAAATAGCCCGCTGTATTGTTGAAGGCATAAGGCAGAATAAACTGGGTGCAGATTGTGAAGGAGCAAGCGGCCAGTATAAAATAGAGGGATCATCTGGCTAATAACGAACTCTATTTATTCAACTGAGTAAATTATGACCAGTTCTTTAGATAATCTCGCAAAGCAAACAGGAAGATGTTCACTCAAACCATGCTTCATATTTAATAAGTTTAATAAAGTGAATCCATATTACGAAACAAATATCTAAGCTGGTAGCAGCAAATTTCTCAGCATAGTACAGGATGC
>DAIQPL010000425.1:0-3029 GCA_036787395.1 Flavisolibacter sp.
TTAATAGCGGAACCAATGGTTCCTTCACTGGGGCCAAAGAGTGGAGCTGGAAAAATAACACGGTGTTTCAGTTTGGTTGGAAAATGATATACAACGGGGGCCTTCGGTTAACTCCTTTGTCTGATGTTATTTCCGATACGAGGGAGCCCGTGCTAGATGAGACAAAGCCTTATACAGAAAAAGTATCTTCTTATTTCAGAACCGACACCCGTTTTGCACTGAGAAAAAACAAAACCAGGCGCTCCTGGCAACTGGCTTTGGATATTCAAAATGTTTTTGGTTTAACCAATACCGATGGCCTGTCAAGAAAGTATGATCCTTCGGTAAACAAATGGATTTATAAAGAACAATCTGGTATTGTGCCTGTTCTAAGTTATCAGTTGGACTTTTGACACGGTAAAGAACTATAGCTTTTTGTATCGAACAAAAGCAATGCTCTTTCCATCAGGCGACCAACCAGGCACATTGATGGTTCCCTGGCCGCCATAAAAAACGGGGGTAAGGTCTTTGATCTTTTTTGTTTTGAGATCGAGCAACCTCAGTCTTACATCTTTTCCAAAAGGGTGCTGGCCTTTTTGGTCTTCCATGTAGGATATATATACGAGAGAATTTCCATCAGGACTGGGATGGCCGAACCAGTTATCAAATTCATCATTGGTTAATTGCTCTTGTGCGGATCCATCAGGCTTCATACGATACAAGTGCATCCGTCCAGTACGATTGGAATTAAAATAAATCCACTGGCCATCATAGCTATATTCCGGGCCATCATCCAAACCTTCTACGTCAGTTAATCGAACTTCATCACCACCGTTGATGCCTATCTTATAAACGTCCCACTTATCATTTCGCTGCGCACAATACACCAGGGTTTCACCATCAGGACTGATGCCATGCCAGTAACTTGGAAACTTATCGGTAACTACACGGGGCGTACCCCCTTCTGCTGGAAGTACAAAAATGCGCGAGTTATTTCCCCGTGCAACAGTTGTATCATTATGGCTGATGATAAGTGTTTTACCGTCGAAGCTAAAGCCATGGTCATTGTTGCAACGGCTGGCAAACCCTGTATTAACGACGCCTAACTTCTCTCCTTTGATTGACACCTTTTCCAACGAACCGTTTGAATTAATCACCAAATACTTTCCATCTCTCGACCAATTAGGCGCTTCGAAATGGCGCTTCTCCTCGAGAATAACTTTTTGCTTTCCGGTCTTTACATTCAACAGTACCAGTGCGCTTTCAATATTTTGCTGCGATTGTGCAACTGTAGCTAGCATTGAAAGCAAAGACACAAAAAAATTGACTCCTTTTTTCATAGCAGCTCTTTAATATAATTTACTCCATAAAAAGCAATTGAAAAACTAAATCCTGGCATCTCTCCGTTATCATCGTCTATTTGAAGCAGCAGAATCTATTAGTAAAAGAAGCTAAAATAGAACTGCGAAAAAAATACAGGAGGAATCAAAACTTCAAAGTCGCAAGCCTAAACTCTGTTTGTATTTCTGTTCCTGGTGTGGCAACAACGAGGAATTAAATAACAAATAGTTTTTACACTTTTGTTGTTTGAATTCACATTGCAAACCCGGCTTCTGCATTGTCTCTAAAATTTATTAGATCTGTGACCTGGATAAAGATGTTGGGCAAAATTCAAACACTTGTGTTCAATCCTTCCCCGTCAGCCTCACACAGAAGACCCTTTAATAGCCTGTGCTTTTGTTTCAACAGACCCAGATGTTGCACACAGTTTAGATCCATTTTACCCAATTTCCGTGTCCATTTGTTTCAGCAATAAGCTTTAGTTTTTTCTGCTTGTTTTGATACGTTGTCAGTACAACGGCCGTGTTGTTAATACCGTATTTTGACTGTATTGTTTTTGTAGCGTCGGCTGAAAGAAAATAAAAGTCTCTGTTTTGACCAACTGCATCCAGGAAATCATAGAACTCGTTGAGAAGTTTATCTGTAAATTGGTATAAGACATGGGTAGCAAAAAGGATGAGGGTGTTGGAAGGATCAACAGACTCAATCACTTTTTTATAATCAGCTATGGTACTTCCTTCAATCAGTGTAATTTCTGAAAGTCCGGGAGCATTTAATGCTTCCTTCAACATTGAAAATCGTTCCGTTTGATCGGGCCATATCAGCGCCTGTAGCCAGGTGAGGTCATCCGCATCGGCCAGGTCAATTAAATGTTGGTCAATGCCAATTTTGCGTAATGGATTGTTGAACGGCTTTACAATTGGTGACTTGTCGCCTTTTATTATACAATGAAGCTTTACCCCGCTATCCCCATAAACCTTTTCGTTGTTGTAATAATATTCGTAATTATCAAAGTTTAGCGCCAACCCGGCACTGGTACCAATGTCGATAATTGTTGCAGGTTCTTCGGTCAATGAAAGGATGTTTGAAAAAGCCGGTAAAAGGTAGTTACAGCGTGTTAGTACATTGGTTTGAACAATACGGTGCTGAATGATGTTTACGATTCCTTCCTGGTGCTGGTGCACAAACGCTTTGAACATTATGAATGGAATGCTTTTCGTTTCCTTCCCGGTTAAAGAAGGATAATACGCCCCTAACTGGGAATGTTTGTTTTTCAGAATAAAAAAGTGAACCGCTGCCAGAAATATATTTGGGATGGGCTGACCGTCTTTTACAATAGAACATAAGCGAAGTAAATCTTCATCACAGGCAATTTGTTTACTTAACTGGTAGTATAGCGGAGAATTGCCTTTACACTCTTTCTCTGCAAACCGTTCGAACAATTTACTCAAAGAGGCTGTAGAATTTGTTGAATGACTTTTCAGGTTAGGAGATTTAAATTGCGTAAAAGGTCAAGGCCTGCTGCTGTACCGGAATAGTGGTTCACCAACTTAAATTTTTACAAATCTTAAATAGTAATGTAAAATTAAACACTTATTCGTCAGCCAGTATAGTTGAAAGCCGCTATGTTGTGCGCAGTTTTTTCGTAATACTCAGATTAACATTACTTCCAGTTAATTTGAATTCCCGGGTTTCCACTGGCAAGACAT
>DAIQPL010000020.1:0-26833 GCA_036787395.1 Flavisolibacter sp.
ACTGACCCGAAAACATGTCACCGCCACCAACCGCATAGCATTCATGGATTGAAAGAAACAATACAAGGAAAAATGGAATTTTAATTTTCTGAAAAAAGAATAACATACAATAAGCGTTAGCATTAAGACCACGTCTTAACGACGAAACGCAAGGTAGAAACCACCGGAGCCAAGTAAATGTTTCCTTTTCCAACCGGGTAATGTCTTCTTCCTATCGGCAACGGTTAAACGTTACTGATAAAAGACTATTTGTAATTGCTTTCTTATCCTTTTTCGAAAGCCGGCCACGTTAAACGACATTTCAAATAAGTGAATGAGACGTAGCTTATATAGTAGATGTCCTAATTATTGCAAAATCGGGCAGGGATCAAAAATGGAGATGCATCGGTTTTCTCCGGAGCTTGAATACTATTCTACACGTTTAATAATATAACCGTTATCAACTTTTTGAAAGCCCACTTTTGGGTAATAATCTATTGCAGCTGGTGCAGCAAGAAGTAAGAGCATAGCCTGGTCGCCTATTGTTTCTTTTGTCAATTCAATTAATTTCTTTCCGATACCGCGATGTTTATATTCTTCACTTACCGCAAGGTCAGACAAATAACAGCAATAGCAGAAGTCGGTAAGTGAACGTGAAATTCCAACCAAGTTTTCTTCATTCCATGCCGTTACAATTAAATTTGAGTTGGCATACATTTTAGCAATTCGGTCATGGTCAGTAGTAGGCCGACTTATCCTTGAACTGTTATAAAGATCAATGATCATTTCTGTCTTTGGCCTTACGGTTGTTTTGTATATTATTTCCATTTTTAACCTTTTTTACTCCGCATTACAATGTTATGGAAGGGCATTTTTAAAAAACAACTTAGAAAGGAAAGCTGGAGTGAAAGCGTCAGGTTTTCCAAACGGTTATGTACTTTCTCCCATCGGTGTAAGAATCTGCAGTAAAAAAATATTTTGCCGTTTACTTTTACTATCGGCAGATATATCCCCACAAAAGGCAGGTCTAAATTTGTTAACGGAGGCAACTGTTACGAGGGATGTTACGTAGCGCAAATTGTATTACCAAACAATTACCTTTAGAAAGAAATGGAGTGAAACTAACTTTCCTAACCTGTTATTATCCGCACCTGCAATACCTCTGTCATTGATGTGATAGTTAGATCAAGCAAGTATCAGAAGCGTTATAAGGCGTGCATCAAGGAAAAAGTTTGGTTGTTAAAAGGATTTTATTTAAGTCCTGAGATCGGGTTAGCTACGGACTGGTTAGCTTTTCCCTCAATTCGGTTCCTGTGTTCAAACCAATTAACAGGCTGGCTTATGAAGCACCAATAATAATTCCAGTACGAACGAAAGGTATAGCCCCGGATTCAAAGTTTTCACCAGGTAATTGAATAGCATTTAAATCAGTATTAAAAGCGTCTCTCTTGCAACAATGATTTTGCGCCATGCGATTATACCACTGATTTCTCCAATAGTCATCTGCATGGCTGGCACCCACCTTTGTGTAGCGCAGGACCTGCATCAAAATAGCTTTATACGATATTCCAGGTTACAGGGCTTATCAAATAATTATGTTTCTGGCATAGTACAGGATACATCCGGTTACATCTGGATTGCAACACACAAGGGACTTAACCGTTTTAATGGAAAAACTTTCGAATCAATTTTCAAAAGTTCAGCCAATTCACCATTACCCGATAACCTGTTAATAGTCCTGCGACATGAACCGTCGAACGAGATCCTGGGCGCCACACGTGCAGGTGCTTTTGCTTTTGTGCCCTGTACAGGCGTATTCAAAAAATTTATCGTTCCCTGTGATTCTTTAATCTTTTTCTGGACCAATCACACCCTGGATATTGTAAAAGACAAAAAGGGGAACTATATAGTTTCTACCAAAACAGGCCTCTACGTTTTTAACCCATCAGGAAAACTGATAAAACGGTACGATCATCATACGCCTCGTGATGTAGGCAGGTCAGAATTGATATTTGGAGGTTGGGTCAATTCTCTCTCCAATGGTTCTACGCTCCAGCAAAATGGGTTGCTGGGTAGTGTGTACGATCCATCTGCCAATACAATCGATACGGCCTATATTGCCAAACACGAAGGTTTAAAAAAACTTTTCACAGATACGTCGGGAGATATGAAAATGGCCTGGGGCGGCCGGAAAGACGAGGTGTTCATATTGAATAGTGAAAAGAACACCATCGACGTCGCTGACATGAACTCGGGTCGATACAATTCTTGTCCTATGCCTTTTAGCATAGAATCAAACCTTGCCTGGGAAAGCAATCTCAATTATATAAATGACAGTACAATAACTATTACATGCAAAACCACCGGCTTTTATTTATTTCATTACAATTCCCAAAAACGTCAATTGTACTGCGACGGAAAAAGGTACTTTGAGGGCAACGCTTGTACGGCTGTTTTCAGGGACAGGGAAGGTCGGCTATGGGTTGGCACGGTTGACGGACTTTACAAGCAAAATCTCCGCAATGCCTTTTTTTCAGTCAATGACCTTTCCCTGCAACCTTCTTATTCACTTAATCATGAAATAAGATGCATTTACATTAAAGGCAATACAATTTTTGCAGGATTACAAAACGAAGGTGGCTTGCTGTTGATTGATAAAACCACTGGTAAAATTTTCAAAAAGATCCTTTTTACAAAAAGCGATTACAACAATACTATCTCTAACGTCTTTCCCTACCATACCGATACATTATGGATTGCTACCAATAAAGGAATTATTTGGATGAATATGAATAACTACAAGTATGGCCGTGTAAGGATGCCACCGGAAATTGAATGGGCAAATAAGAGCATCTCTAGGTGTTTTTTCGAAGACTCAAAAAGAAATATATGGATCTCATTTGGAAAACTTAATAGCGTAATAAGATATAACCGTAACAGCCGCCGTTTCACGGAGATTTCAACCGACATAAATCCCCTGTTGAAAATAACTTATGTATTTAGTATGGCTGAAGATTTACAGGGCAATATCTGGCTGGCTGGTGATGGCCTTTGCAGATGGAATGTTAAGAAACAAATAATAGACACGCTCATTCCTTACCCCAGGGTCAGCAAATTGTTGCTTAACTATTTTCTTATCCTTGACAGGGACGCCCAAAATAATCTATGGCTGTCGTCTTTTGAAAATGAGATAATACAATATAACTGTACCACTAATAGGATGTATCTGCGTCAACATCAAAATAACTTTGTTGATGGTAATACTGTAACCAACTCTACTATCATCAACAAAATGATATGGATGGGAACGGATAATGGTATTTCGGCCTTTAATATAACCGACTATTCAGTAAAGCAATTCACTTATGCAGATGGCTTATCATCTGTTGCTATCTCAACTTTCCGAAACAGGAGTTTTTATGATAAAGAAGCCAATCGTTTTTATTTTGGAGCACGGCATCGTCTTATCTCTTTCGTTCCTGACGTTTCGTTATCCCATAAAGTGCCACCTGCGCTTTTCATTGACAAAATCAATGTCCGTGATTCGACGATCGTACCTAAACAAAAAGATATTCATTTAGAGTATTCCCAGAGAAACGTAACCATCCTCTTCAATACAATCAATTTTAATGACCCGGAAGAAGACCGCTTTGCCTGGCGTTCAATGAATAGTACCGACACCAGCTGGAATGAATTGAATGAGCAAACTTCAATTACCCTTGCCAACCTGGCTGGGGGGTGGCACACCATCCAAATCAAACTTTTTTCACAGAATAATCACTGGCCTCAGCAAATGAAGTCTCTTGATTTATACATACATCCACCTTTCTGGAGCACTGCCTGGTTTATTGGGATGCTGGCTTTTTTTACAGGCGTAAGCATTTTTATTATTTATAACCGGCGGGTTAATGAGATAAGAAAAAAAGAAAGACAGAAAGCGCAGGTGCAACAACTTATAGCAGAAGAATATAAAAATCAGTTTGAACTGGAACAGATAACCAATTACTTTTCATCTTCCCTTGTGGGTATAAAAAATGTGGATGAAGTGTTGTGGGACGTGTCGAAAAACCTGATTGGTAGAATGAATTATGAAGACTGCATGATCTACCTCTGGAACGAAGAAAAGACAAAAATGGTACAAAAAGCTTCTTATGGTCCAAAAGGCACTCCCAAAGCAATTACGGACAGCTTGTTTGATGTATTGCCCGGACAAGGTGTTGTTGGACACGTAATGCAAACTAGGGAGCCTTTAATGATTGCAGATACCAGGAAAGACAATCGCTATAGAATAGATGATATTATGCGGCTAAGCGAAATATGCGTACCAATCATTCATAATAACGAACTGATCGGAATCATTGATTCGGAACACCCTAATAAAAACCATTTTAAGGAACGAGATATCAAGATATTGACCACCATCTCAACATTGGTAAGCAACAAAATCAAACAAATAGAATCTGAACAATCATTGGAAATAAAACAAAAGGAAATCGCTTTGATCAATCAACAATTAGCTGAGGCTCAATTATTGGCTTTGCAAACACAAATGAACCCGCACTTTATTTTTAATTCGTTAAACAGCATCAAGCTTATGATACTGGAAAACGAACAACAAAAGGCTTCCAGGTATATGAGCAAATTTGCCAATATGCTTCGTATTACTCTTAATCAATCTAAAGAAGTGTTTACTACCTTATACGAAAACATGGAACACCTGGAAAATTACCTGGCAATGGAAAAGCTTCGTTTTGATGATTCCTTCACCTTCCGAATTACCGCAGACGAGTATATTGATAAAGAAGATACACTAGTACCCACTATGATGATACAACCATTGGCGGAAAATGCCATTTGGCATGGGCTAATGCCCAAAACCGGAAAGAAAAAAATATCCATTCATTTTTCCAGGTTAGGAACAACGATATGCTGTATAATTGAAGATAATGGCATAGGTATAAAGCGGTCGGAAGAATTAAAACAATTGACCAGGCCATTGCATCGATCAGTAGGTTTGACCAACCTTCGAAACCGCATAAAGCTACTGAACGAAAAATACAATGCCGGTTGTACGCTTGACATAACAGACTTGCAGGATTTTAATAAAGACAAAACCGGCAGTTGCGCTGTTCTAAGTTTTAATAGCATAATTAATAAACCTACTTTATGAGAGCAATTCTTGTTGACGACGAACCAGATGGTATCCGTACATTGAAAAAACTTCTTGAATTAAATTGTCCTGAAGTAGAAATAGTGTCTACCTGCACCGATGCCATTGCTGCCAAACAAAAACTGGAAGAATTTCGGCCAGACGTGGTCTTTCTTGATATCCAAATGCCGGGCAAAAGCGGCTTGGATATGCTGGCTGAACTTTATGAAAAAAACTTTGAAGTGATATTTGTTACGGCACACAATGAATATATACTACAGGCATTGCAGTTTAGCGCCGTTGACTATCTTATGAAACCAGTGGATGAAGACCGGTTGGTAGAAGCAGTACAACGGGTAAGGAAAAGATTAAGGAGCGATAAGCCGAAGGAGAATACAGAAACACTACTTCATAACATGAACAAAGCCTCCTCTCCCCTTGATATGAGGCTTTGCCTGCCAACCCAAAAAGGCTTCACCATAGTTAAGCTGGAAGAAATTGTTTATTGTGAAGCGCAGAGAAGCTATACTCTTTTCCGCTTCACCAATAATAAATCCATATTAATATCAAAGCCTTTGTTTGATTACGAAAGATTATTGACAACCTCTATTTTCTTTCGGGTTCATAAGTCTTTTTTGATTAACCTCATGCATGTAAAGGAATATACACGTGGTGAAGGTGGTACTGTATCGATGAGTACAGGGATGGAAATAGAAGTAAGCCGGCGAAAGAAAGAAGTCTTTTTAATTAAAATAAAGGAGTTTTTTAAATATTGACCTGGCCGGATATTATTGGGTGCCCTGACGATTGGAAAAGACGAAATCTGGAGCTTGTCGGGCAACGGCTTTACTTTTATTTCCAGAAATATCGACACTTATTTATCTTTCCTACTCCCCGTTTAAATTCTTTTATTACAATGGGGGTATACTTATCAGCCTTCTCTTGAAATAGTTCAATTGCGTAACTGATTTACATGAAACCATAATAAAAGAAAATAAAAAAGCAGCTCCTTTCAGAACTGCTTTTTTATTTTCTTTTTCAAACGTTATTGTTTCAGCACCTGCTTTGTTTTTTGGGTTTGTCCCTTATCCCAGCTTGCAGATAACTGGTAAACGCCGTTGGCTACAGATCCCATTTCAATACTAATCACATTGTTTCCAGGTAAAAGATCAGCTTTTTGCATTTTTACCAATGATCCTTTGCTATCGAATATTTTTATCATGGCCTGCGATTCATGATCGGTACTAATACTAACAAATATCTTTTCCCGGGCAGGGTTTGGCCACATGCTGAACGTTTGCGTGACTGCACAGGACGAACGTATAACGCTGCTATATTGTACCCTGCCGTCCAAATCATATTCTGCAATACGATAGTAACCATTTTGTACAGGACCGTTGTCTGTAAAAGTATAGCGGCTTTCATTGGTGCTATTGCCCGCTGCAGGCACATTACCAATCACTGTCCATTGAACGCCATCAGGGCTTCTTTCAATGTTAAACCTGTTACTGTTTTGCTCCTGGCCCGTTTTCCAGGCTATAATTACCTTATCTTTCTCACACCTGGCATTGAATGAAACATAACGAACCGGCAGTATAGTATTGATATTCGACAACGTAAAGCGGCTAAAACTGCCAATACCTGTTTTTTCAACAAAATTGGCATCTACATCTCTTGAAGTGAATCCCAGGTTTGTCCAGTTGGTATTCAGGTTTTGTAAAAACACTAATGAGTTTTCAACAAGTCCGTTCAATTCTCCGTCCATATAGCTAAACCTTAAGGTAGCATTGAGATTGGCATTGTTGGCAGGTAAAATATCATAATAGCGAAGTACCGTATTACCTCCGGAACTATTCTGCGATTGATGTCCTCTCCTGACCATCACATTGCCCAAATCCTGGTTAGATGTAATAAATACACCCAGGTTAGCAGGGTTAGAGCCTGTTGGCGCATTTAAACTTACATTAAACAAAACTTCACCTCCGTTGGGCCCGATAAAACGGGTATTTTCCTGTTCGCCATCCAGGTGGCCCGTCGTTCCAAGATCTGTATTGAATCCGTTGAGATTAAAAAAGCCGGAAGAAAAAAGAACACGTTGTGTCACGCCGATTGCCCTTTGTAATACAATGGAACTACCATTTGTTTTGCTTGCTTCCACTTCAAAAAATTGAATGGGCTGAGTACCGCTGATGGATGAAGACGCGTTACCGGCAAAGGTGACCATGCTATTGCCCGCGATAAAATTTCCATTATTGACGAGATCCGTATTTTGCAGAGTTAATTGCGTGTTACCGGCAATTGAAAATTGTGCACCGGGGGCTATTGTAACCTGCGCTGAGATTGTAAATGCGGATAACACCGGTAGAAGTACCAGGAATTTTGATTTCATAAAAACTATTTTTTTTAGCACTTTGAATACATTTTTAAAACCCGGGAATAGAACGTTTCTCATTTTTTTTCCAGGAAGAGCATTCTGTTTTTCAATTCTTCATTTTCTTTTTTCAATTCTTTTATCATTTGTTGTTGTTCCTGCACTGCTTTTATAATTGGTACTACAAAATCAGCATAGCGAAGTCCATACATGTCATTCTCATTCTTTGGTTTGTCAATACCGCTGAAATTATATGCTGCATCTTTTGCGGCCTGTTCTACTTCCTGTGCTACAAATCCTGAGTGAATTGTTTTGCCGTTTTCATCTGTTCCTTTTTTTAGTACATCATTTGTTTTATTTCCGGCACCTGTTTTCAGTTTATCATTGATGCCTGCCATATCTAATTGATAAGTCACCGGACGTAGTTTCATAATGAAATCAATTCCTTTTACGTCTTCCTTTACATTTTTCTTATAGCGGCCATCGCTTAAGTTGGTAAAGCCTACAATGCCACCGATCGAGGTGGTGGATGCGTTACCAAATCGTACCTGGTTGCTGGCAGTGGCTCTTCCGCCCTCACCTAAAACAACCGAGTTAGATATGCCGTTCTGGGTTACATCAGTATTAGCGCCGATCAAGGTATTTCGGGGACCCATATTAAACTGAAAACCAGCATTGGACCCCACAGCCGTATTGAAATCGGCAGCGACTGTATTGGCCAAAGCCTGATGACCAACCGAGGTATTGGCGCTCCCGATTGAATTCAGAAAAAGTGATTCGTTTCCAATGGCTGTATTAAAGTTTCCTGAGAAGTTAAGTGCAAGAGCCTGCGATCCGGTAGCAGTATTCGAATTACCTGTAGCATTACTCACAAGCGACAGGGTGCCGACAGCAGTATTCTCATTACCCGAGCCATTTGCTACCAATGATTCACTTCCTACGGCAGTGTTACTGCTACCCGTTGTATTGGAAGCAAGTGAATTGTGTCCCAAACCCGTGTTCTCATTGCCGGTGATGTTGGAGAAAAGTGCGGAGGAACCCGCTGCCGTGTTAAAATTTCCGGCCGTATTAGAAAGAAGAGACAGATTTCCAATGGCAGTATTGCTTCCCCCACCGGTATTGGAAAATAATGATGAATCACCAATAGCAGTATTACCTGCACCGGCCTGATTAAAAAAAAGCGTATGGCTGCCAAAAGCTGTATTGAAATTACCCGTTGTATTTCCTGAAAGTGCCCTATAGCCGGAAGCCGTATTATTATTACCAGTAGTATTTCCTGAAAGTGCAAAAACGCCGGATGCTGTATTTTCAAAACCCGTGGTATTGAAAAGAAGTGAGTTGGCGCCAATAGCGGTATTAAAATTACCGGTAGTATTGCCAGCCATTGACTGACCGCCAATAGCTGTGTTAAAGCCTCCACCGATATTGGAAAAAAGTGACGCTGATCCGTAAGCACTGTTAAGGTTTCCCTGGGTGTTGGAAAATAGTGAAGAATCCCCTGTAGCTGTGTTATTGCTGCCAAATGTATTAGAGAACAACGATTTGTTCCCTATGGCGACATTATGAGCTGCGAAAACCCCGGGGCTAGGGTTGACCCTGTCATTATTGAATAAGGCCGAATCTCCAATGGCCACTAATCCAAAGCTGTTTTTATTAAATTTTAAAGCGTCGGTTCCAATTGCAATATTGCTAAAGCCTGTTGTATTGCCCTCACCTGCACGAAGTCCCCAGAAAATATTACCTGAAGGATTTAATTCTCCAGCCTGTACATTATTTATTCTAAAACGTAAAGGTTGATTGTCTGTAGTGCCCACAAACTGATTGGCTGGATTGATACCTGCGTTACCTGCAATGTTCCATGCGTTAGCCGCGTTGGATGCAACAGGTTGCCAGTTGGGTGCTGCAGGTGTTCCAATGTTTGCTTTTAATTGATTGGTTTGGGTATCGTATATCATCAGTCCGTTAGCAGGACTAACAATAGCAAGCATGGAAGCGGTATTCATTCTTGGAATCAATAGTCCTTTATTGGTAGCTGTTACATCAAGTGCTGCTGAAGCATCTGGCGTAGCCGTGCCAATACCTACACCCTGGGAAAAGGAACTATAAGCTATAAGCAAGGCGATTGGTAAGAGTAATTTTTTTTTCATAATCTTTTTGGTGTTTTTGGTTGGTGATAATGAATGACGTTGGGACATAATCGGTAAAGCATGGCTTTTTTCCGATGTTATTTTTTTGCATCGGATTCAAGACTTTTTAGCCTCAACAGCACGTTGTCCAGGACATTTTTTTGTTCAGAATTGGTTTTTTTTAATCCTTCATTTTCTTTTTTCAGTTCATTAATCATTTGTTGTTGTTCCTGTGCAGCTTTTACCAATGGAACTACAAACGACTCGTAACTCAAGCTGTAATGATCTTGTGCAGCTGTTGGTTTAATGACACCACTGAAATTATAACCTGAAGCATTGGCGGCTCTTTCTACCTCCTGTGCAATAAAGCCGGTTCTTCGAATAGCAGCTGCTTCGTCATAAGAAGCCTGTATGTAACTGGTGGGAAGAATGGATTTATCACCATTTAAGCCTTTTTGTTGTTCATCAAAACGTTTTACATCAAACTGGTAGGTAACAGGGCGCAACTGCAAGATAAAGTCCAGCCCTTTTACATCTTCTTTTACCATGTATTTAAAACGTCCATCGGAAGGCGTGGTAAAAGGAACCTGCCCTTCTATAACCGTTACAGCACTATTTCCGAGGCGTATTTTGTTTGAAGCGTTTACCAAAGCACCTTCACCTATTGCGGTTGCATTGAAAAGGTTAGCTGAAGTAACATCAGCACCAAAACCAATGGCGGTATTGGAGTTACCAGTAACATTAGTAAATAAAGAAAAGGTTCCGATCGCGGTATTTTGAAATCCGCTTGTATTTGACGAAAGTGATGAATTGCCTTCAGCTGTATTGTTAATGCCGTCAATATTTGCAAAAAGAGATTGAAAACCTGTAGCAACATTGTTAATTCCTACAGTGTTTCTAAAAAGTGATTGGCTACCTAATGCAGTATTGTTATTACCACTATTATTTGCCCTTAGCGATGAATTGCCAATACCTGTATTATTATTACCAGTGAGATTTGAAAGAAGAGATTCATTGCCAACCGCAGTATTTACCTGGCCGGTGGTGTTGGAAAAAAGTGCACTAGATCCGATGCCTGTATTATGTTCGCCGGAAGTATTAAATAGAAGTGCTCTTTGTCCAACAGCCGTATTGCTATCGCCCGTGCTGTTGAAAGTAAGAGCAGCATATCCTACAGCGACATTCGCATCACCTGTGCTATTAACATTAAGTGCCAAACTTCCAAATGCAGAATTAAAATTGCCTGTGGAGTTGGTGTGCAGTGAGCCAGCACCTGTAGCCGTGTTATCGTTACCAATAGTATTGCCTGAAAGTGCCCCCGCACCAATGGCTGTATTTAACCCGCCAGTGGTATTAAAGAAAAGTGACCCCGTTCCGTAAGCAGAGTTGTCGCTGCCTATGGTGTTAGAAAAAAGAGAGAAAGTACCGGTGGCTGTGTTGGAATTCCCGATAGTGTTAGTAAATAATGCTTTTGATCCGATAGCAGTGTTCGAAACTCCAAGCGCACCTGGAACAGGATTGTCCTTACCATTATTAAACAAAGCAGAATCACCAATTGCAACCAGGTTGGCGCCTCCTGCATCTAATTTCAAAGCATCGGTGCCGATGGCAACATTGCTAAATCCTGATGTATTGCTTTGTCCTGCACGAAGCCCCCAAAAAATATTTCCTGAAGGATTTAATTCTCCAGCTTTAATATTGTTTATTCTAAAACGCAAAGGCTGATTGTCTGTAGTACCCAAAAACTGATTAACTGGATTGATACCCCCGTTACCTGCGAGGTTCCATGCATTACCTGCAGCGGATGCAACCGGTTGCCAATTAGGCGCTGCAGGTGTTCCGATGTTTGCTTTCAATTGATTGGTTTGGGTATCGTATATCATTAGCCCGTTAGCCGGGCTTGCAATGCCAAGCATGGAAGCTGTATTCATTCTTGGTATCAGCAACCCTTTGTTAGTTGCCGTTATATCCAAGGCTGTTGAAACGTCTGGCGTAGCAGTGCCAATACCTACACTTTGGGAAAAGGAGCAATAAGCGCCTATCAGCAAAAACTGCAGAATGAGCAATCTTTTTTTCATAAAAACTTTTTATATAATAATTTGATGAGTAAAAACGGTTTAGTTACGCCAACAGAACAGTTACTTTATTTTTTTTCCAGCGCAAGAATTCTTTTTTGTAAGTCTGTGTTCTGATTTTTTAGTTCTTCCATCATTTGCTGTTGCAGTTTTATCATTTGTTGTTGTTCCTGCACTGCTTTTATAATTGGTACTACAAAATCAGCATAGCGAAGTCCATACATGTCATTCTCATTCTTTGGTTTGTCAATACCGCTGAAATTATATGCTGCATCTTTTGCGGCCTGTTCTACTTCCTGTGCTACAAATCCTGAGTGAATTGTTTTGCCGTTTTCATCTGTTCCTTTTTTTAGTACATCATTTGTTTTATTTCCGGCACCTGTTTTCAGTTTATCATTGATGCCTGCCATATCTAATTGATAAGTCACCGGACGTAGTTTCATAATGAAATCAATTCCTTTTACGTCTTCCTTTACATTTTTCTTATAGCGGCCATCGCTTAAGTTGGTAAAGCCTACAATGCCACCGATCGAGGTGGTGGATGCATTACCAAACCGTACCTGGTTGCTGGCAGTGGCTCTTGCATCCTTTCCAATGGCAATGCTGTTAGTAATCCCATCCGCGGTCGCATCGGCACCAGTGCCAATAATGGTATTATCAGAGCCAAGATTAAAGGTGAATGCAGCGTTGAATCCTACCACTGTATTATTTGATGCTTCAGTGGATGCGCTTAAGGCATTGTTGCCAACCGCCGTATTGCTGCTTCCGGTGACATTCAAAAAAAGCGACTGCACACCGGTAGCTGTATTATTTCGGCCGATAGTGTTGTTACCAAGTGCAAGATCTCCAACAGCTGTATTGACACTCCCGGTTGTATTCGCAAAAAGTGATGAGCTGCCAACAGCGGTGTTGCCAATGCCAATGGTATTTGCATTAAGCGAAAAACTTCCGTTTGCAGTATTAGACTCGCCCATGGTATTACGTAAAAGTGATTGATGGCCGGTTGCGGTATTAAAGCTTCCGGTTGTATTGGCATTAAGGGATGTGTTTCCAATAGCTGTATTATTATTTCCCGTGTTTATTGAAGCCAGTGATGACGCTCCAACAGCTGTATTATTACTGCCGGTGGTGCTGTTGGTAAGTGCCCCATTTCCAACCGCCGTATTTGAGGTACCAATGGTATTGTTAAAAAGAGCCGTAGTACCAAAAGCCGTATTAGCATCGCCGCTGGTATTTGAATGAAGTGATTGCCAGCCGGTAGCGGTGTTATTATCGCCTATGATATTTTTTTGAAGTGACAAAAAACCAGTGGCTGTATTGTGGCTACCTGTTGTGTTGGAAAAAAGTGCTTGATGTCCAATGGCGGTATTACTGTTGCCGGTGGTATTTGAAAAAAGCGATTGAAAGCCAATTGCAATATTAATAGGGCCCGTTGTATTAGTAAAAAGGGACTGCTCCCCAATAGCCAGGTTAAATTGCCCGGTTGTATTGTTGAAAAGCGCTTGATGCCCGATAGCTACATTGCTAAGGCCTACACCAATATGAGTACCGTTATCGGTGCCAGTATTATTAAATAATGCGGAATCACCTATGGCTATTAAATTTCCAATGGTGGCATTAAATTTCAGTGCATCTTTTCCTATGGCCACATTGCTAAAGCCTGATGTATTGCCCTCACCTGCACGGATTCCAAAGAAAACATTTCCTGTTGAAGGATGCAGTTCGCCTGCCTGTATATTATTTATTCTAAACCGCAATGGCTGGTTATCAGTAGTTCCAACAAACTGTGTGGTCGGATCAACACCGCCATTACCAGTGAGGCTCCAGGCATTACCAGCAGCAGAAGCTACGGGTTGCCAGTTTGGTATAGCAGGTGTTCCAATGTTTACTTTTAATTGATTGGTTTGTGTATCATAGATCATTAGTCCTTTGGCAGGGCTTACAATAGCAAACATGGAAGCAGTAGTCATTCTTGGTATCAGCAGTCCTTTTGTAATGGAAGTAACATCCAGTGCTGCTGAAACGTCCGGTGTAGCAGTGCCAATGCCTACACCTTGAGAAAAAGAATTGTAGACTATAAGAAGGGCAATTGGTAAGAGTAAATTTCTTTTCATAAACGATCTGCTTATTGAGTAACTATTAAAAATTAAGGACAAGAAGTTCGCACTGATTTTTTTGTAAATAGTATTCTGAAAATTAGTACAGATGTAAAAATAACTTTAGCTGAAAGGCCGTATGGGTCTAACTTCCCAATGGTCGTTCTCATTCTATTTTCGGCTGGCAACCTTAAATGTATCTTCTGCTAAGCATAACAATTGGCGAAATACCGCGGGTGATATAATGCAATACAAACGGGGTCTCTTTTGGAGACCCCGTTAAAACAAACACAAGCACACTTTATTGAATCAATAAAGAATAATTTAAAATCTAAATCGTAAATCCTTCAAGGATTACTCCTTTGTATAAAAAAGATAAGAAGCTGTATAAGGGATGCTGTCTCGCTGGCCGAGATGTGCTTCATCGGCTCCTGTTGTTGGTGCTAAGCCTCCTACTGTGCAAACTCGTTGAATGTAAGTTATCTTATTACCGGGCGTGCTAAGATCATCAACGGTCTTCAACAATAACCACTGAATAGCACTTGCATCCATAGTAATTCCTTTATCTCTTGCAGCTACTACTTTCTCGCCTTTCTCGGGACCTTTAATAAACTCCCAGCTCGGGCCTGCAAAATGTTCAATTACCTGGTTGGTAAAGTCTGGCCTGGCATATAAGTCTGCCAACGGAGCAATGTTTACCCACGAAAAAACAGTTGGGTCGGTTGTACTACGCTTGACCTCGTAAATTTGAAAACCTCGGGCGAAGGCTTGTAATACAAACTTGTTTCCATCAGGGACTTTTATATCGCCCGGGATAGCAGCACAGGTCGAAGAGTTAAGTGCCGGGCTTGCTTCCTTCAAGGTTAGGCCAGCCTCCACATTCGCTGCATTCGTTCCTACACTCACTTCTTTCTGACAGCTTATTATTACAAGCGCAAGGCAAGTAATCACTATTAAGCCACTGATGTTTTTGCTAATTGTTTTTGTCATTTTAATATTTATTTGTGTGCCTACTCTCGTGAGGATTTTCGGCTTTCTCCTTTATAAAGGTTGTTATCTTCAAACATTATAAGTTTGAGCACCTTTTGTTGCATGGCTTGTTTATTAGCGGTGTAAAAATGAAGTGGCTGCAAAGTAATATCAAGGATATACTGTGTGATTTGAGAAAATTGGAGTATGAATTAGACTACGTTGTGACAAGATATCTAATGCTCGTTACTGGCAATTTCATACGTCACATAACCTTTCTAACATTTACTTGTACAGGCAACAGTAAAATAGCGGCACGACGGAGGAGCTTACAAAACGAATTTCGGAACGGTCGATCTCATTTTATCACTGACGGATTTGGCGGTTATTTTTGCGCGGCTGATCACCACAAAAAACCAATCAGCAACTGAACTGTTTTGGGAGAAGTAATTAAAATGCAATCATCAAACGTAGTTGTCCAAAACACTGGCTGCTTCATACCCCCTAGTTATTAATGTACTCCTGGTTACTATATAACATTAATTCTTCCATGTCATCCGGAAAGCAAAACCGTTTCATAAATTTCATTCCAATCTTTGCCAAAAGCCTTACCGAGGACGTGTTATCAGGGAGGGTAATGGCATAAATCAACGGCAATTTCAGTTCGTCGGTGGCCCATTTCATAGTTGCGTTGGCTATTTCAAATGCTAAGCCTTTTCCGGTAAACTCTGGTAAGAAGGCAAATCCTATGTCTGGATGCTCAAGGTTCTCCCGCTTTATGATACCACACATTCCAACAGAAATCTTTTCTTTTTTTAATTCAACTAAAGACAACCCAAAGCCATTCAATTGATAACTTTTCATTGGCCCTTTTTGTAGGTAGCTTTCCGCCTGTTCTGCGCTCTTTATATTCCGGTCTCCAATATACTTTAACCAGCCCGGGCTATTTACGAGTTGTATAATAAAAGGTGCATCCTCAGTTGTAAACTGTCTTAGTATAAGTCTTTGCGTTTCTAAAATAAATGTCATGTATTTACCTATAACTGTAATTCCTGCTCTGGCAGATTGAACGTTAATATATATAGTACCAATAACATAAAAAAAAGGCTGCCTAATCATCGTCAATAACAAAAAACAAGTTTGTAAAATGTGAACGTTGACCAGCAGCCTTATTGGTCATTCACCTTGTTTCACTTTCAATACAGTTACCGGCAGCAGTCCATGGGCTTCCTTATGTGTTTCCGTCAGGGCAGCTGGATTGCTGGCTTCGACCAGGCACATCACCACTCCGGCTTTTTCATCAACCCAATAATTGATAAAATTAGCGTCATGTTTCTTTTGAACAGCCAGGTCCTTTTTGTGGGCAGCTTCCACATCTTTTGCTGAAACATTCCCCGCACCTAATTCATGTATATCAAGGTACAGATTCTTTCCACCTTTGATAGCGGCTTCCATACCATCTGTAACTGCGTAAATATGAGTGGGCAATAGTCCGTGGGCTTCGGCATGTGTTTTCTTAATAGAGCCGGAATCGCTGGAAGAAGACAGGCAATATACAAGACCTTTCTGCTCGTCAACCCAATATTTCAAAAAGTCAACTCCATATTTCTTTTCGACCGCAAGATCCTTAGCATGTGCTTTAGCCACATCTTCATATTTAACCTTGCCAGGTTCTAATTGATGCACATCGATGTATAAATTTTTGCTCGCTGCTTTGTGGCCGGATGTATTACCATCGGCTGTTTGTGCGAATGAATGAAATGGGAGCTCCGCGGATGTTGCGAACGTTAATAGCACTAAAAATACTTTCATAACAAATAGCTTTAAATTTGGTAAAGAATTGATTTCTGACACGAAGCACGTTTTAATTCTACTTTAACACCTAGGGAGCTTACCCTATTTTATAGTACTCGTATCCTATTTTGTAAATCGGAAAATATGGAACTGATCGAACGAGCAGGGGTATTGACGTTGCTGCAGGCGAGATTTAAAAGTGTTGCTGACGGTGAAGGCCATTGTGTATTTGTAAGTGGTGAAGCTGGCATAGGGAAAACTTCTCTAATAAAAGCGTTTTGTAAACAGCAACAAGAGGATTGTACAATTTACCAGGGAGCTTGTGATGCCTTGTTTACTCCTCGCCCACTGGCACCTCTATACGACATTATATGGCAGGTGCGTCCGGATTTGTGGCCCAATAGTCAATCCATTGGAGAACGATCTGAATTATTTTTAAATTTCTTCCATGAGCTGAGTAATCAAAAAAAGAAAACACTCATCGTCTTTGAAGATATACACTGGGCAGACGAAGCCACTCTTGACTTCATTAAATTTTTTGCACGACGCATTACCAAGTTGCAGTGCCTGTTTATTCTAACATATCGCGAAGACGAAATAAATTCCAGGCAGAGTTTAAGAAACGTGCTTGGTGATCTTTCGCCAGATACATTCACGCGAATTCAATTAGCACCATTGTCCAGGCAAGCCGTTACCAAGCTGGCAGCTGAAAAAGGCTATGACGCAGAAAACGTGTATAACATTTCCGGAGGAAATCCTTTTTATGTAAATGAGATCCTGGCAAGCTATAGTCCTGGTGTTCCTGAAAATATTAAAGATGCCATACTCTCAGTTTATGACCGCCAGGAGGAAGGAACAAAACACGCGTGGCAGATATGTTCAATAATTCCTGAGGGATTGGAAATAAGTCGATTCGCTAAACTTAAATCTTCGTGGGATGAGGGCATGGATCATTGTTTTGCACTGGAGATCATAATTATCAAGAATGGTAAAATCATTTTCAAGCATGAATTGTACAGAAGAACTATTGAGGGATCGCTTTCTCCCTTTAAACGTATTGCACTGAATAAAAAAATCCTGGAGCTTTTTTTAGATTCTTTTGAAGAAGAAGGGGAAATTGAAAGGATTGTGCATTATGCAAAAAATGCAAATGAAAATAAATTGGTGACTAAATATGCACCCATTGCTGCCAGGCAGGCGGCCTGTGTGGGTTCCCATATCGAAGCGTCGAAGCTTTTTCTCACTGCTATAGAATACTCACAGGGAACTGACACAGACCAGATGGTGGAACTTTATGAGGCTTATGCCTATGAGTGTTATCTCACGAACCAGATAAAGGAGGCTATTTTCTACCAAGCGAAGGCTTTAAGAATATGGCAAACGAAAAATGAAATTGAGCAGGCGGGAAACGGCCTTCGAATTCTTTCAAGGCTTTGGTGGTTCGATGGTAACCGCGAAGAAGCTGAAAAATATGGAAAACAGGCCATAGAGATTTTACAGTCACAACCTTGTTCAAGAGCAAAGGCAATGGCTTTTAGCAATATGTCTCAATTAAAAATGCTTTCCGAAGAAAATGCTGAATGTATTGAATTGGGAAACGTGGCAATTGAAATGGCTACTGAAATAAAAGATGATGAGATTCTTTGTCATGCTCTGAATAATGTGGGCAGCGCAAAATGGAAAATGAAGGCGTCGAGCGAAGCGGGAAAAAAATTATTGATAATGAGTCTGGAAATTGCATTAAAAAACTCGTTTCATGAGCAGGCAGCCAGGGGTTACTCAAATATTATTGGCAGTAGTCTGGGACTTAAGGATTATGATTTAACAAGACAGTTTCTACAAGAGGGCATAAACTATTGCGAGGAACGGGACCTTGACGCGTCGAAAAATTATAAACTATACCTAAAGTCAAAGCTGCTGTTGGAAACGGGCGATTGGATCCATGCTGCTTCAATCGTAAATAACCTGCTTGCAAATCCTGATCAATTGGGAACGGTTAAAATGGGAGCATTAGTTATACTCGCAAAAATTAAAATACGAAAGGGCGAAGCAGATATGCTAACTCTTTTGCAGGAGGCAAAAAAACTTGCTTTCAAAACCAAAGAGCATCAACGCATTGTACCTGTGATGGTCGCTTTGTTAGAATATGAATGGCTGACAAGAAACGAAATAATTGCTGAAGAGGAGTTAAAAATATGTGTTGATCTTGTACAAAAGGCAGACAATATTGTTCTAAACAGTGAGTTTGCTTTTTGGTTGCTAAAAGTAAGAAAACAAGAAATCGGTTTGGCAGACCTATACGAACCTTATCAACTTTTAAGGACAGGGGAAACGCGTATGGCTGAAACATTTTGGGAAAAACTAGGATGCCCATATGAAAAAGCATTTGCCTTATTCGAAGGAAATGAAGATGATAAAAAAAATGCTCTCATGATTTTTCAGCAGTTAGGCGCAGATGCAGTATACGAAAAAATTAAAATGGAAATGCGTGCCCATGGTATTAAAAAAATCCCAAGAGGCTTAAGAGAAAGCACCAAAACCAATCCGGCCCATCTGACAAACCGGGAGCTGGATGTACTTCAATTATTACAGAAAGGGGTTCAAAACAAAGAGATTGCCGGAACGCTCTACATTTCTCCAAAAACTACTGATCATCATATCTCCAGCATTTTTTTTAAACTTGATGTTAACTCCCGTTCAAAAGCGGTTACTGAGGCAGTTCGCCTGGGCATCCTAAAATAGGGAACGGTTTCCCTTAATTGGGTATGAATTCCCTATTACTTCATGGATTTCACGTAATAGCTTTACTAAAACTTAAAAGTTACACATGAAGAAATTTATTATTGAAAGGAAGCTTCCGGGCGCAGGAAATATGACTCAGGACGAATTAAAGGCCGTTTCCAAAACCTCTGTTACCGTTATATCGGTGTTAGGTAAACCTTATGTCTGGGTAGAATCTTTTATTACAGAAGACAAGATTTATTGCATTCACGAGGCAATGAATGAAGGCGACATCCGGGAACATTCAAATTGTGCCAGTTTGCCTATCAATTCAATTGATGAAATTAAAACTATCATTGGGCCGGCCACAGCTGACTAAACCGATTGAAAAACCTTTGATCATAACAAGAAGTAAGAAAAATTTCATGAAGTGTTCCAATAAACAATCGATCAATGTTGTGCATTAATTGTTCTTAAAACTAACATATCGTTGACAAGTCTGCAGACTATAATCAAGGGATGTATTGCTAAGGATACTAAGTTCCAGAAGTTGTTTTATGAGCGCTATTATAGCTACGCCTTTAAAATTATTTTTCGCTATAGCAACCACTATGATCATTTAGCGTATATAGTCAACAATGGATTTATAAAAATGTTTCGCAACACTACTTTATTTCAAAAACATGCAAAAGACACCACTGAACAGGGGCTGATGACAGCAATAAAAAAAAAGATGATAAACATTGCCATTAATGAAATGTCCGATAATAACCGGGACCAGGAGTTCAGCCGCATTCCGGATAACATTTGGCAAGTAAGTATTGACGATCAAAACGCCGACACACTTCTTTTATATAAGGAATTAATAGGCCACGTAAAAAGCCTTCCACTTATGCCCGGTATCGTGTTCAATATGCACGTGATTGACGGCTTTACGCACCAGGAAATTGCGGACCAGCTTAATATTTCAAAAGAAGCTTCAAAGTTGAATTTGTTTAAAGCACAATCAGCTTTGAAAAGGTTAAGCAGTAAAGCGAAGACATATTCAAGTGTGTAAGATGTTATAGTGCTGCATCATTGTGTAAAAACTTAAAGAAAGATATGCTCATGCAAAATACAGAAACACTATTTTATAGTAATGACAACACCACTACTTCTCCTGACATGAGGTTATGTTTGCCCACCCTAAAAGGATTTACCATTTTAAAGCTGGAGGATATTGTTTATTGCGAAGCACAAAGAAGCTACACTTTTTTCCGCCTCATCAACAATAAGTCAATATTAATATCAAAGCCATTGTTTGATTATGAAAGGTTATTGACTGACTCTATTTTTTTTCGCGTACATAAATCTTTTCTTGTCAATCTTATGCACGTAAAGGAATATACACGTGGTGAAGGCGGTACAGTGGTAATGAGCACTGGCATGGAAATAGAAGTAAGCCGACGCAAAAAAGATCAATTCCTGGCAAAGGTCAGAGAAGCTTTTAAATATTGATCTTTTAAAAAATAGCTTTCCATTTTACATTTCTTTAAATTTTACGGGAGCACCCTGTCTTCCGGTTCAGATAATATTGTTCATTCCCTTCTGTAAGCTTCTAAACAAACAGATTACAGGAAATAATATAATTTCTATTAACACCAGTTTTCAACCAATATAAATAAAAGTCACATTTTACCGCCAGGTCTCAGCTAAATTTTTCTTTAGGCAAAAAGGAACATATTGGTTCTTCAGATTAATCCTTATTTATTGAAGTGGTGGTAGTACCGCCGCTCTTTGAATAGTTAAAATGATCGCCTGGGCTGCGGAGGTATTTTTTCTTTAAGGATTGGTGCAATTCTTTCGGTTGCCTGGTACCATTTACAATTAGTTCATTGTTATTCAATGAGAAAGATAGTCGTTCACTGTCTGCTACCACTTTATCCTGGAACAGGTCCGATATAATGGAATTAATTTCATTGTTAGATCCATGACCAGGCTTTTTTCTTAATGAAATAATTTGCTTGTTTTTTTCCTGCCTTAACGAGTCATCCTTACGACTTTGTTCCTTCATCAACCTCTTGTCCTGCTCCTGCTGCTTCCGCATTTCCTTGTGTTTGTTCTGTTGCTCTTCCTGCATTTTTTGATGTTCTTTTTGTAAAGCCATCTTCTTTTCCTGGTGCTCTTGTTTTCTTGCCTGGCGTTCTATTTTCCTTTGGTGAGCATCATCCATGGCCTTCTCTGCCCGTTCTGCCTGCACTCTTTCAATCCTATCAATTACCTGAGCATATTCTTCCCTGGACACAGGCTTATCATTTACTGTAAATTCTGTTAACACATCATTTACTTTTTTCATCCGGTATTTTTTCCCGTCCTTATCTGTAGCCTCTATTTCATTTGTTTTGGTTTTTCCATCATCGTGTGTGTCAAAAGTCACATTATAAAACTCTTTGTCCTGAGCCGTCACATTTTTCTCCTTTCCGGGTACCGTATCTTTTTTTACCCGCCATGGCTGAGAGTGACTTTTTACTTTTTGTTTTAGCTGACGAACAGAAGTCAACGGCTGAGAAAATACCGTAGTTTTAGAGACAGAAGAATAAGGCTTTGGACTTTCAATACTTGATGATGTTACAGTAATAGAACTTTCTTTTTTTGAAATAAATCCAAAAGCAGTAATAGCAATAATTCCTAATAGCAGAATTGTTTTTTCCATACTGTTTAATTTTTCGTTTTCACGGGTAATCATACGCTTTATACGATTGAGCAAATAATTTTTTTGATTGGCCAGTGCAATGACATGTCCGGCGTTTGCAAAGGAACATTCCTGGAAGGAAACAAGGGCTTCGAGATAGGACTTCTTTTGAGGCATATGCTGTAGCACTATATCATCACAACAAGCTTCTCTTTCCTGCCGGATCAGCGAAGAAATCCAAAGAATGGCCGGGTTAAAAAAGAAAATAGTTTCAGCAAAGCTTTGCAAGATGTTTACCACATAATCTTTACGTCGTATATGCGCCAGTTCATGAAGCAAAACCGATTCTACCTGATCTGGAGGTAAGTTGGCTAATAAACCCAGGGGAACTAATATAGTTGCTTTCAGATAACCTATAGTCAAAGGAACATTTATCAAACCCGATTCTAACAAAGTAACCTGACGCTGAATACCTAATGCCTTAGTCAATTGTTTTGTCTTACTAGTCCACTCTTCCAAAACAGGAGAAACCTGTGAGTGTCTTAAACGGTGGATATAATGCAACCCTGAAAACAATTGCATACATTTCACTATAAAGAAGAAGAACCATATTAAAACAAGAAAAGCGGCATTTTTATTAAGGTAAGCAATGAAAGCTTCGATAAAGCTGGCTTTTTGTACTGGAAAGTAGGAATTGCCTTCTGCGAAAGGAACCAACACCACATTACCAGATGTTATTGTAACAGGTGATGAATTATCTCCTATAGAACTAAAATGAAAAAGTTGTTGCAAAAAACTTACTCCTACAACCACCATGAATAAAGCAAATAATACAACCAACGAGTTATAACGGATATTAGCTTTCGCTTTCCGGGTGCTGATAATAAAAATACCTGCCAGTATAGCGGCAACTAATCCTTGCCAGAGCGAATGGATAAAAGTCCAGCAAAGCGCTTTTATAACTCCTTCAAGCATCCATTGTTTAAGGAAAGGTGTCAACATAGATTGTGATTTATTTTTTGTCTATTTTGTCCAATAGTTCACGAATTTGTTCCAACTCTTTCTTACTTGGCTTTTTAGAGCCTAGTAACTGCATCATCAACTTTCCGGCAGAGCCGTTATACATCGCGTCTAAAAAGCGGTCCAGTAATACGCCCTTGGTTTTATGTTCTTCCTGGGCAGCAGTGTATACATGCTTCATCTGGCTTTCGTTTCTTTTCAGAAGGCCTTTCTCTACCATAATCTGCATTAACTTCAAAGTGGAGGTATATTGTACTTCTCTTTTCTTTTCGTTCAGCTGGTCATTTACAAAACGAACCGTGGAGGGACCGTACTGCCATAACACCTGTAAAATTTCCAGTTCAGATTTCGTAGGCTCATTCCCAGTGGAATTATCTTTCTTTTTCGACTTCATTTACTGAAGGTATGAAATTTTTCGTACGAACAAATCTCTACGTCAAAAAATTTGGTTCAGGGATTGGACAGATAGTGTTCTTTCCCCGGTTTTTTATAACTTCTGATAATTCAACTAGCTTATGCTATTGGACATTCGTTTCCCTGGAATACCACTGTACCATTTGTCTTTATAATCAAACAAACTGGGTTTTTTATGGACTGAAAACCGTAAAAAGAATTTATACCCTGGTTCATATTAATTAAAGTAAACGACCTTTGTTGTAATCCCCCGCAAGAAGACACGAATCGTTAACTTTCTACTATAAATCATACTCAACGGAATCTAAAAAAAGGCTTCAAAAAAATTTCCACTGCTACTTCGCTAAACGCTTGTTTGGTTGAATACTCAATAAAAAACTTAAGGATGACAAAAAATCGCAAAACGCCAATTGAGATCAGTAAACAAGAATTCAGGAAAATTGGATACGACCTGATCGATACAATTTCAAATTTCATAGCTACAATTGAAAAAAAACCTGTTACAAGCGGGGAGTCTCCTAAACAATTGCAGAAAATTATTGGAACTTCTTCCGTCCCTGAAAATGGCACGTCCGCAAAAGACTTGCTTTCTAAAGCCTGTGATTTATTATTCAACCATTCCCTTCTGAATGGCCACCCAAAGTTTCTGGGTTATATCACTTCTTCTGCTGCTCCTATTGGTATTCTGGCAGATTTGCTGGCTGCTTCAGTAAATCCAAATGTGGGCGCCCAGGTATTAAGTCCAATCGCAACTGAGATCGAAAAACAAACGGTAAAATGGCTTGCAGAACTTATTGGTGTGCCTTCCAGCTATGGAGGACTATTAGTGAGTGGAGGTAATATGGCAAACTTTACCGCCTTTCTAACTGCCAGAACTGCAAAAGCGTCTAAGAACATAAAAGAAGATGGCATTTCAAATACGGAAAGGTTAGTTATTTATTGCTCAAAAACCACACATACCTGGGTGGAGAAGGCCGTTATCTTGTTTGGACTTGGTTCCAAATCAATTCGTTGGATACAAACAGATGCCACCAACAAAATGGATAACGAAATATTAGAACAAACAATAAAAGATGATTTAAAAAATGGCTATAAGCCCATAATGATTATAGGCACCGCAGGAGATGTTAGCACAGGGGTTGTGGATGATCTAAAAACTATTGCATCCATCTGCAAAACCTATGACCTATGGTTTCATGTAGATGGTGCATATGGTATTCCAGCCGCTGTTATTCCAGAATTAAAAATACTCTTTGAAGGCATTGAAGAAGCAGATTCTATTGCCTTGGACCCTCATAAATGGCTATATAGTCCACTTGAAGCAGGATGTACTTTAGTAAAAAATCCCAACCACTTAACTGAAACTTACAGTTCTCATCCCGTATATTATAATTTTAGTAATAGGGATGAAATACCAACTCATAATTATTATGAATACGGACTTCAGAATTCACGTGGATTTAAAGCATTAAAAGTATGGTTAGCGTTACAGCAGGTTGGGAGAAGCGGTTACATTAAGATGATTGGTCAAGACATCGAGCTATCAAAGTTATTATTTGATCTTGCCAGACACCATCCCGAAGTTGAGGGCGTAACACAAAACTTAAGTATTGCAACATTACGCTACATTCCATTAGATCATGAGCATGATAGTGAAAGCGAAGAAGTTTATTTAAATACACTAAATGAGGCATTGTTAAATAAACTACAGCAGGACGGACAGGTATTTTTGTCAAATGCAATTGTATTGGGAAAGTACTGTTTAAGGGGCTGTATTGTAAATTTCAGGACTTCAAAAAAAGATATAGAGGAGATTATAGAAATAATAATTAAAGAAGGCAGGAAAATGCACCGAAAGCTTCAAAAACAACAACCCGCCAGAACCCATTAAGTAAAGTAAGAAGTGAGAGCGACATTTAAAATTGACGAGCCAGTCATTCGTTATAGATCTATTTTATCTTTATCATCCATTTGAGGAAATGATTCAATAATCATTTAAAAAAAATAAGTGTGTATAAGGTCGGATAACTCAACATTCGACCATCAACATTAGCAAAACAGCAATTATGCCCCATGCTCAATTGATAAAAATGCACATCAATAAAAAATCCCCTCACAAAGTGAAGGGATCAATATTATCAGGTCGTCGGGATATGTACTTGGTCTAGGTTTTTTAGGTATTAGACGCCTGGGTTTTGTTCAATAGGATTGGATAAAGCTTTCAATTAGGATATTCGGATTCAAACGGGCTTTCAAAGGAATTGGTGTGTTTTTCAAAAGGATAAAAAAGAAGTTGACCGATATTGGATTTTCTTGGTTTCTGGATATGGATTATGAAAACAAACTACTATGATCTTTTCTTAGGTATTGGATTGGATTGATATTGTATCAATCAACTTCTGACACAAAAGTATCATTCCGGGCCATTCTTCACAATAGCTTTATTACCCTAATTTACATTTATGGTAATTACCTGCAGGCTAGTATTGTTACGAGTTTGTTTTACGAAGATTTACGCCAAGCGCATTAGAACAGCTGAATAAAACACACACTAAATAGTTGTTTAAAAACAGACATTGTGTCCTGGCTCAGTAGTTCTTTTTATTTCGACCTATATGCAATTTTATGCCAACCGATTGCAATTGTTTTAGAACGCTGATGTTATGCGAAGTGATTTCATTGTAAAAAATATAAAACCGAAAAGTTGAAATATTTGTTTTTTGTTTCGGCATATCCTGCTTCTTTAAACAGGTTGACAAGACCATGGCTGTAGCGAACATTGACATCCAGCTTTTTTGACACATTATACCCTGCTAGAACATTTGCAGCGGCATCCAATGTTTTGTAATAAGGAATGTCATAGCTGCTGTTCTGAAAATTTGTGATTTTCGAAAATATCTTAAATCCCACACCTGGACCAGCACCAAAGTAAATTTTGTTGATCCTATACTGAATGGTCAGTGGGACTTCTATATAACCCAATTTTTCATGTGCGTTATGAGTTTCGCCATCAGTTGTAAACAATGTCATGCTTGAACCAATGACAGAAAAATTAACTTCTCCCGAAACAAAAAGATTACCGTGCACCTTTAATTTATAAAAACCGCCAAGTTGGTAACCTATGAAAAATTTTGTGTCCTGTTCAATTGAAGTAGCGTTTTGCGGTAACGAAATAGTCTTTACCTGGTTCGCAAGGTTCACACCTGCCTTAAAACCAAAAAGAGGCTGGCTTTTTAGAACTTGACTAAGTGCAATCATTCCAATAATTAAGAAAATTGTTTTTTTCATACGTTTAAGACTTCATAATGTAGAGTTGAGTAAAGATATGTTCTCACCGCTACTATGGACTGGAATAATTCAGGAAAAAACTTCAAATAAGGACAGAAGCTGCATTTTTCAAAAACATAAATTTCTTAACTTTAGTAAAGCTCGTTTTCCTTTTATTGTA
>DAIQPL010000154.1:0-9239 GCA_036787395.1 Flavisolibacter sp.
ATTGTTGCGGGATCTATTTTGTTGGACAGTTGCAAAAAAAGCACCCCTTCCTACGGTTCACCTATCTCGTTTATTGTGCCTCCCGGGTTTCCACAGCCAGTTTATAATTTTCAAACACGACCTATCACGGAAGAGGGCTTTTTGCTGGGAAGAAAATTGTTTTATGACGGAAGGCTTTCAATAGATGGAAATTATCCCTGCGCTTCATGTCACCAGCAGGTGGCCGCCTTTACCACTTTTGAACATGACCGCAGCCATGGATATAATAATTCGCATGCCCTGCGCAATGCTCCCGGTTTAGCTAACCTGGCCTGGTATCCTGTTTATTTACAGGATGGAGGATCCAATAGTCTTGAAGCCATTTCGCTGGCTCATATTACGGCCTTGAATGAAATGGCGGAAACCATGCCGAATGTGGTTAACAAATTAAAAGACGACACCACTTACCAAAGGATGTTCCGAGCTGCCTACGGTTCAAACCAGATTAATAGTGATCACATTCTAAACGCACTGTCGCAATTTGTTATTAACCTTGTTTCAGCCAATTCAAAATTTGATAAAGTAAAAAGAGGAGAAACAAGTTTTACTGCAGAAGAACAAAGAGGGTATAGTTTATTCCAGGCAAAATGCAATACCTGTCATACCGAGCCGCTTTTTTCAGATTTCAGTTACCGTAATGTAGGCCTCCAGGTTGATGATCTTTTAAAAGACTATGGCCGCATGAGGATAACCGGTAACAAGGCCGACTCTTTAAAGTTTAGAGTACCAAGTTTAAGAAATGTGGAAATGACCTCCTACTATGCACACGATGGAAGGTTTAGTGTAATGCGCATGATGCTCGAACACTATCGGGTTGGCGTAAATCAAAGCGCAACCCTGGATCCGTTATTGGCCAACGGTATTCCCATGACGACAGCCGAGCAAAACGATTTAGTAGCTTTTTTAAGAACACTAAGCGACTCCTCGTATATTAACAATCCGCGGTATAGAGAATAATTTATTGTTGGGAATTACTGTTTCCATTCCTTAGCTATTAAATTTGTTTCCATTAAATCAATATCCCATTGAGTGGCATAAAAAAATTAGCGGGGCAGACCTTGTGGTACGGGGCCAGTTCTATTGCTGCACGCTTTCTGAATTATTTATTGACACCTTATTTAACTTATGCATTGGCGGGGCCGGCTTATGGTGAAATGAGCCTGGTGTATGCTGCTATTCCTTTTTTAAATGTAATCTTCACTTACGGTTTAGAAACGGCTTACTTCCGGTATTCAAAAAATAAGGAACAGGAAGCTGAAGTATATAATACATCTATGGTTTCGCTGATCATAAGTACCAGCATTTTAACGGCTGTACTTATTTTGTTCAATAAGCAATTAGCTACTTTAATCGGCATAAAAGAACATCCCGAATATTTTACCTGGAGTGCTTTTATCATTGCCTTTGATACACTCACTTCCCTGGCTTTTGCAAAACTTCGCTTCGAAGGCCGGCCTGTGAAATTTGCTACCGTCCGTATCGCAGGCATTATTATCAATATTGCATTGACGTTTTTCTTTTTATCTATTTGTCCCAAAATTCAAAAGGAGAATCCACACAGTTTTATTGGCACTTTTTATAATCACAAAATTGGAGTGGGTTATGTCATCCTTGCCAACCTTGTGCAGTCGGTTTTTACTTTATTGCTTTTATCCAAAGAATTGCTGGCTTTTCGCTGGAAGTTTAATGCAAAACTATGGAAGGAGATTATGTTGTATTCATCGCCCCTGATTTTAGCGGGTTTTGCTGGTATGATCAATGAAACGTTTGACCGTATTATGTTGAATTGGTGGGCCCCGGTTTCAACAGCCCAGGCAGCCAAAATTGAAGTAGGTACGTATAGCGCCTGCTACAAACTCTCCATTTTGATTACTTTATCGGTGCAGGCTTTTCGTATGGCGGCAGAGCCATTTTTCTTTTCTACTGCCCAGGGACAACAGCCACAACGTACCTATGCCAGAGTAATGAAATTCTTTGTGATCACTGTTTGCCTTATGTTTTTGGTAGTAGTCCTGTTCCTGGATGTATGGAAATATTTTATTCAAAATGAAACTTTTTGGAAAGGATTAAAGGTTGTTCCTATCCTTCTTCTGGCCAACATATTTTTAGGTATCTATTATAACCTCTCGATCTGGTATAAACTATCCGGCAATACTATGGCAGGTGCCTGGATTACTTTGATTGGTGCCGCCATAACACTGGTTATAAACTTTATTTTCATTCCTTATTTCGGTTATATGGCTTGCGCCTGGGCTACCTTTTTTTGCTATGGAAGCATGATGGTGATCTCGTACATATGGGGTCAAAAGAACTATCGTATTCCCTATGCATGGAAAAAGTTGGTGGCTTATATAGTTATAAGCGTAGCTCTTTATGGTATCTACGTCCTTTTCAGCAGGTTTGACCTGGGTATTTGGGTTAACCGTGGCTTTGCGCTTGTGCTTTTGTCCTTGTTTGCATTATTTATCATTAATGTAGAAAAAAAAGAGTTTCAAAAGATGCCCTACATAGGAAGATTCTTTGCACCAAAAATGGCGTAGTTATTTTCTGCAAATCGCCATTTTTAAGAATGCCTTCTTTCTTTTTGAAATCTTTCTGTGGGGTTTATTTGATAGAATTACCGAACGATGAAGAGTGCGACGCAAGAAAAGCTAAATAGAAATAGTGCCGCGTGTAACCAAAAACTTAAAACACCAAACCTGGAACTCATATCATTTTAACAAACGGATTTGTTTTCATTTCGTCTCCTATGGTGGTAGCATCTCCATGCCCTGGGTAAACAATTACATCACCGGGCAACGTATAAAGCTTCCTTTTGATGCTTTCTTCCAGAATGCTGAAATCGCCACCAGGTAAATCGGTTCTTCCTATGCTTCCCTGGAACAGCACATCGCCGCTGATAATAAACTTATTTTCCTGGCTGTAAAAGCTAATACTCCCAGGCGAATGACCCGGGGTAAACAAAATGTGCAATCTGTCCTCTCCAATTTGTACCACTTGGCCCTCGTCCAGGAAATTTAGTTCACCGTCATAGTTATCAAAAGGCATTTGCCATAATTGACCCGATGTTGGGCCATATTCGAGCACTGGTTTTTCCAGTTTATGCAGATACAAAGGCAAGCCAAAAGTCTTGTATACAAAGCGATTTCCAAAGATATGGTCGAGGTGGCAGTGTGTATTGAGCAGGTAAACAGGCTGCAGATTGCCTTTTTCTATAAAATCCTTTAATTCCTGCTCTTCTGAGGCAAAATAACAGCCTGGGTCTATAATACAGCACTGGCTTTTGTCGTTGTAGAGCACATAAGTATTCTCCTGAACCGGATTGAATGTAAATGCCTGAACAGTTAACATGCAGCTTTTTTGTATTTTTAATTGCAATTTACTATCCAAAGCTGGAGCTATATTAAAATTGAAATCACATCTACTTTATGATTAAATTGATTCGACGGACAGCATGTGCTTCTCTCATTTTGCTTACTCTTTCTATATATGGCCATGCTCAGGTAAATGCCGTGGAGTTTGGGAAAAACCGTGTACAGTACCAAAAACTTAAATGGAAATATTACCAAACGGAAAACTTCAACACTTATTTTAGCCAGGATGGCTTAGAACTGGGCAAGTTTGTGGCACAAGTAGCTGAAAAAGAATTACCCCAACTGGAAGAATTTATTGAGTATGGCTTGCAGCGTAGGGCAAACGTTGTTGTATACAACAGCTTTGACGAAATGCAGCAATCAAACGTTGGCCTGGGTATAGACTGGCAAAATACCGGAGGTGTTACCAAATTGGTGAACAACAAGATGCTGGTGTATTTTGACGGTAACCATGAAAACTTACGCAGGCAAATCCGCCAGGGCATAGCCGGTGTATTGGTAGCCAATGTTTTATTTGGGGACGATTTAGGTGAAATGGCTGCTAATCAAACCTTGCTCGATCTACCGAAATGGTTAACTGATGGGTATATTGAGTATGCGGGGGAGGAATGGAATCCTGATCTTGATGACAGGTTGAAGAGCGCCTTATTGAGCGGTGATTACAATAATTTTTACCAATTGGCTTTTGCCAAGCCTATGCTGGCGGGCCATGCTTTCTGGTATTACATCGGTAACAAGTATGGAAGAGCTAAGACTACCTATCTTCTTTACCTTTCCCGGATCTACCGCAACCTGAATAGTGCCACTCAAAGAATTGCAAAGAAGAAATTCAAAGAAGTGCTGCAGGATTTTATGACTGACATGTCACAGATGTATTATAAGGACATCCGTGCACGGCGCATCGTTCCTAAAGGACAGTTATCAGTGACAGAAGAAATTGGCAAAAAGGACTTCATTCGCTTCAATGCCAACCCTGTACCAAGAAGTTTTGCCTATGCAGTTGTAGAGTTCAAACAAGGAAAATATAGTGTAACCTTTCACCCCAATTTTGTAGACAGGAAAGTAATCCTGCAATACGGGATACGTTCCAAGGAAGATGAGATCAATCCTAACTATCCTATTTTGGCCTGGGATAATAAAGGAACAAGGCTGGCAGTTGTATATAATGAACAGGGGAAAAACAAATTATTTGTTTACGATGCAGTAAATCGGGTAAAAGTGGCAAAGCAGGACCTGCACCAGTTTAGCCAGATACAGGATGTTAAGTACATGTTGGATGCTAATACTTTATTATTTAGTGCTGTTAAAAGCGGGCATACAGACATTTTTGTTTATAAAATTGACAAGCAAAGCGTAGAGCAAATCACTAATGATATTTACGACGATCTGGACCCTTCGTTTGTAGCCTTTCCCGGTAAAACTGGTATTATCTTTTCCAGCAACCGGCCTTCTGCAACGGCAGAAAACACTGATACGGCTGTAACATCCCGCCGTTATAACATTTTCTTGATTGATAACTGGAATAAATCAGAGTATAAACAAGTCTCTCAATTGACCAATGTAAAGTTTGGCAACGCCAGGTTTCCTTCACAATATAATACCTCCCATTTCACCTTTGTTAGTGATGAAAATGGTATCAATAACCGTTATGCCGGGTTCTTCCGTTCGGAAAGAGCAGGCCTGGATACGTTGATATTTATTGGAGATGAAGTATTGCGAAACCCTCCCCTTAAAGAAGTGGACAGTGTTCTAAAGGAGTGGAACAAACCAGACATTGATTCAGTAGGTTATGTATCTATGACAAGCGATTCAACCTACGTTTTCCCTTTAACCAATTATCAAAGCAGTTTACTTGAAACAAGAACAGCAGGCGACAACAGTTTAGTAAGTGAAGTAGTAAGGCAGGGTAATTATAAATTTCTTTATCGTTTGCGGGTAGACGAGAATACATTACGCCGCCGTAATGTAACTGCCAAGCCAACTGAGTACATGAAAAAGCAAATGGACCGCGAACGGATTGCCGCCAATAATAACGCACCCCCGGAGTCTCCGGCGGTTAATACCGATACTTCTAAAAAGCAGTCTGACTTTTTCCAGAACGAATTTCAAACTGAAAGAAAAGATACCTCGGTGTCTCAGTTAGGCCGCGTATTTGACGCCGAAGAACTTTATGCAGAACCTGTTTTGAAAAAAGCAAAGCTGTATGAATACAGGCCACCAAAATTTTTCAACGATTATGTGGTTGCAGGCTTGAATAATACCGTTTTTGGTGTTAGTAAATACCAGCCTTACCAGGGAGGTGCTGGACCTATTGATCCTGCCAATGGTAATGACCTTAATGGATTAATCAGGATGGGAACTGTTGATCTGTTTGAAGACTATAAACTTTCAGGTGGTATACGCTTAGCCCCCAATCTTAAGGATAATGATATTTTATTTGAGTTTACTAATCTAAAGAAAAAGTTCGACTGGGGTTTCACTTATTATAGGAGCAATACAGAAAGCCTGACAGATACGGCGTTTATTAAACTGCACTCCAGTTACTACCTTGCCCGGTTACGTTTTCCACTCGACAAAGTGAGAAGTGTACGAATCACTGTAGGACCTCGTTTTGAGAAGTCTGTTTTCCCAGCCTTTTCATTAGCGGATCTTAAAAGGCCCGATGTCAATAAAACCTTTGGACAGTTTACATTAGAATATGTTCACGACAATACTCTAAATCCTACCATGAACATCTGGCATGGATTACGGTGGAAAGCTTATCTAGACTGGTTTACAGACCTGAAACCAAAAAACACCGAAGGTAAGTTCTTGTTTAATGCTGGTTTCGATGCCAGACACTACCTTCCTATTTACAGGAACGTGATCTGGGCGGTTAGGGCTGCCGGTGATTTTTCATGGGGTAGCCAGAAAGTAGTTTATTACCTGGGTGGTGTAGACGGATGGTTGAAATTTAAGGACAACTGGAAATCTGATGGAACGGGCTACCGTTATTTTGATCCGAACAATACTCCTGACGGTGATCAAAATTATACTTACCAGTCTTTAGCAGTAAATCTGAGAGGATTCAAACAAAACATAGCTAACGGTAATAACAATGTTATTATCAATAGTGAAGTAAGAGTACCCGTGTTTACGACCTTATTCAATAAACCAATCAATAATGCCTTCCTTCGAAATTTTCAGGTAGTACAGTTTGTTGACCTTGGTACTGCCTGGAATGGTAGATATGATAATTTTGAACGGCCTTCCGTATTTTATGGTAGTCCCTCCCCTTCCAACCCCGTAACTGTAAAATTGAAAGCGGGTGGTGTTGGACCATTTGCGGGTGGGTATGGTTTTGGCGCCCGTAGCACTCTTCTGGGTTATTTTTTACGCTTTGATGTAGCCTGGCAAATGAATGGGATTTTTAAAGGAAAGCCACAAACCTACCTTGCTTTAGGACTTGATTTTTAAAATCAATCTATATAAATAAAAAGGGAGATGGTGATCATCTCCTTTTTTATTGCCTTTACCTTAAGATATAGTTGAAGTACTTCCTCTTGTTCTCAACAAAAATTATGAAAACAAATCCAATAGTATAGGCCAGCACATCCATCCACTCAAACAGGTTACCCAAAACAATATTAGCTATCTGCGAATGCTCCAGGTGGATATGATATATCAAACGAAACGCCTGTAAAGCTTCAACGGCATATGAAAAGAGTAAAACAGCTAAAGCTGTAGCGTACACCGGAAATTGAAAAAAGCTTCTGCAGAAACAATATATCAAAATCACTACCAACAGGTCACCAATGTAGGGGCGTATAATTCTATCGTGTAAACAAAGTGCAATGAGTAATTCAATGAAAAACAAAACAACAGTCCATAAAAAATATCGCGGACGAAAAGTAAAAATTCGTCTTGAATTAATTTCATTCATTTTCAGATGGACGTCCTTAATAAAGTGATTTACCAAGCTTTTTAATAGTGAGATAGATCAGAGTCATAAAAACAGAATAGCAAATAATCATGCTCCAGTCGAAACGATTGCGTAGTGGATGAATAAGAAGGTAGACAATATCCTTAAAAAGCTGAAGCGGGTTAGAGACAATGTCCCAACTATTATATCTCAGGTACCTGCCAATATAGATACCGAAGGAATTCAGTAGCATCATGGGATAAACAAAAAGCCATTCCTTACTCCAGCCGAATCTTATCTCAACCAGCTTTTCCATTTGCCGTAACGACAAAATTCCAAGCAGTATTCCATTCCAGGCAAACGATAGAATGAGTGCAAGGTCAAACCACAAAGGAACGGGAACACGGGAACTTAAGTGAAAAAGGTCGGTGATGATGTAAAAAGAGTTTGGAATAAATAAAAGCCAGGTAATAAAAAGTAAAGTAAATCTCTTTGTGTTTTCTATCCATTGCGGATGACGAATTGCAAACCGGGTAATAGGATAAGGAATGAATGCTAAAAGCAGGTTCCAGTTAAGCCATACAAATAACAACTTACCAGTGTACAGAAGCCTGAATGCAGTAAGACTAATACTAAAGCTGCAGGACAATAAAAGCATTCTTTCCAGGTCAGTTCTGACAAAAAAGAATTTTTTTAAAAAGATATTTCTAATCATTAGGTTCATCAGTTAAAATATTTTAGGAATAAAAATGATAGCACCAACAATCACAGCTGATATAGCAGTAATGAGCACTGCGGCGGCAGCAAGGTCTTTTACCAGTTTGATTTGCGGATGCTTTTCTTTTGAAATAAAATCCATGGTTTTTTCTATGGCGGTGTTGAATATCTCAGCCACCCAAACCATGGTCATTGCAATAATAATGGCTAAAAACTCTCCATTGCTGATCTTTAAGATAAAACTAACTATAATAGCAACGAAGGTCAGTGCCAGGTGTATCCAGGTGTTATGTTCTGTACGGAATACGGCCTTTAGCCCATCCCAGGCATAACTAAAGCTATTACCCCTTTCCTTCCACGAGAATCTCTTTTGTTCCATTAAATACTTGTTTTGTGTGCAATCCATTTCCACCAAAATGCAGCACACGTTGTATAAATGAATATATGATACAGATCATCGCCAAGTGAATGCCCGTTTCTTATAATAGCACGGTAAACAGGCAATAAAAAAATGATAGAAAGTAAGGTAATCATAAAACCCATTGGGTGAGTAGGCACATAAGTCCAGCCCCATTTTTTAAACCAGATCGTTTTCATGACAATTTGTTTGAAGGTTTACTGATACAGATAAATTGATTATAACTGCATAAGTAGAAAGTAACTGCCGGTAGCAGTTTTGATTTCTTATTAGCTATTACAATTTTCGCAAATGACATAGACAAATACGTTTATCATACACAAACAACTGATGGCAACAAGCAGCCAGTTTTTGAAGCCCATTTCAAAACTCAATTGAAAATTATTTTGATGCTTGTTATTCTGCCAGTCTATCCGTAGTACGCTTGTAAGATTGAACAGGAAGGCAACCAAGGGACCCAAAATGAACATCAGGCTAATATTCCAACCAATTAGACCTTTAACTCCCCAGGCATCCAGAATAGGTTGTGCCGCATCAAACAGCATAGGCACTCCAAACATAAATTTCAAAACAGAAATAAAAATGAAATACAGTGCTGGAGTAGTGAGCAGCAAACCAATAGTAGCGCTAAGGTTTGGCTTTAAAGTTTTCGTTTTCATGTCAAAGTTTCCATGTTTAAGCAATAGCAGGAAAGGGTGAAGGGTTTATCCTCTCTTTGCCACTGTTGTTGACTTTCGACAAAATGGTTTCCAATAAAGGAAGCATTTGGCTCAGGCCTTTGGTTTTAATA
>DAIQPL010000426.1:0-3015 GCA_036787395.1 Flavisolibacter sp.
ATTGTAAGTACCCCTTGAACGCTTATTCGCGTATAGATCGAAATTGATCAACCGTTCTCACCAGCGGAAAACGGCAGATCAATCAAAACAGATTATGTATGCTTTTTTCATTACAAGCATTTATACTGATAGCGTCTTTTTGAAATGGGTAAATAAAAATGATCGTTAAATTAAAGCATTTCCACACACAACTTTGATCAAGTTCCCTTTTCACCTTTGTGCCTTGGCGAGAAACTTTTACACACAACCCAGATAATTATTTTGTTACTTTTTCTTTACTAATCGACTCCATTAAGCCTCTTATATAACCCAGTGCAAATAATATTCCCAGATTGCTATAACCGGGAAAATCGTTTGTATCACTAGCCATACAAGGTACATGATCCGGACGTAGAGGTCCCTTAAAACCTATATCATAGTAAGCTTTCAGGGCAGCGTACATATCAATCTGTCCTTCATCGTGAAAGGTTTCAGTAAATTTGGTACTGGGTTTATTGCCACTGAGGTCCTGTACATTTCTAAAATGAACAAAATGAATTTTATCCTTACCCCATTTTCTCGCCAGCTTAGGTATATCAGTATTTCCCATTAAGGAAAAATTACCCTGGCACAAAGTAACCCCATTGTAAGTGCTTGGATATAGCTTCATCATCCTCTCAAAATTATCTACGCTGGTCATGATACGTTCAATACCTTTAATACTATTAACTTGTGGATCGTCAGGATGCATGGCTAGTTTCATTCCAATTTTTTCCGCCTCAGGCACTACTGCTTTTAAAAAATATTCAAGGTTTTTCCAAAGGGCTTCCTTTGTTACTTTACCATATTTAGTATCGGCTGCACTTTTTACATCCTCATAATCAAAAGCCGTCATTAATGCTCCTCCTCTGCCCGGCCTTGCATTATCTGTTCTGTACCATCCAATCGCGGGCATCCAGTTATAACAAATCACATCTACATCACCATATTGTTTCAAATTTTTCATGAAGGTGATAAAGTTTGCAATTTCTTCATCCCTGCCTTCAAGTGCAAGTTTTGTTTTTTCACTTAGTGCAGGAGGCCCTTCAACTACATTCCATTTCAAGCCGATTTTATCCCATGCTTCTTTGTTTGTCTTGATGGCCTGAGGATCCCAGGGTTTCAACCCTTCTGCCGGTCTTACACCCGTTACCGCTCCAAGCACATCGAGTTGTTTACAAAAAGCTATTCTTTTTTCCTCCATGCCCCGGAAATAAGCTTCGCTCAATTGCATGCCTGCATCTTTAGCATATTCACGAACAGGAACGGGATTTCCAGATTCACTTGCTCTTGCTACTAAAGATCCAACTCCTCCCATGGTAGAAGCTGCCGCCAGGGAAGCTGATTTTTTTATAAAACTTCTGCGATTATTACTCATACATTTAAGTTGAAATGTTATTAAAACGGAGAGTTAACGACTCACTTTTAGGACCTTCTCCTAAGCACCTGGTTGTGCCCTTTTCTGAATGGTTTCCATAAGCCCTCTCATATATCCTAATGCAAACAAAGTACCTATGGTACTGTAACCTGGCCGCTCATTTGTATCCCCAAACATTGTTGGTACATGATCCGGTCGGATTGCTCCCTTGTATCCAATATCATAATAAGCTTTCATCGCAGCATACATATCAATCTGTCCTTCATCATGAAAGGTTTCAGTAAATTTTGTGCTCGGAACTTTTCCGCTGAGGTCTCGTACATTTCTGAAATGAACATAATTGATCTTACCTGCTTTACCCCATTTTTTCACCAACGATGGTATATCTGCTCCCATCAGGGAAAAGTTACCCTGGCACATAGTGAGGCCGCTGTATTTGCTTGGTACAATGTTTAGCATGCGATCAAAGTTTTCTACGCTGGTCATGATGCGTGAGATGCCTTTAATACTGTCCACCTGCGGGTCGTCCGGGTGTAATGAAAGGTTCATCCCGATTTTTTCTGCCTCCGGAACAACAGCTTTTAGAAAATATTCAAGTGTCTTCCAAAGTGTTTCCTTGCTAACCTGCCCGTATTCAGTTACCGGTAATTTTTTTGCGTCTTCATAATCGAAGGAAGTCATAAGTGCTCCACCGCGTCCCGGAGTATCCATTTTTGTCCGGAACCAGCTTACCACCGGCATCCAGTTATAACAGATGGTATCTACACCGCCATATTGTTTTAGATTCTTCATGAATGTGATGAAGTTGGCAATTTCTTCATCGCGTCCGGCGAGGCCCAGTTTTGTTTGTTCACCAAGCGTGGGTGGACCTTCTACTACATTCCATTTCATTCCTAATTTATCCCAACCTTCTTTTACGTATATAATGGCCTTAGGCTCCCATGGCTTGAGCCCATCCGGAAGATTTCTCGGACTGTTTACGGCGCCAAACACGGCCATTTGCCTGGCCAAAGCTATTCTTGGTGATTCGAAATTGGGTATGGATAGAGAAAACTCCATGCCTCCGTCTTTAGCCATGTTAATGACATTTCTGTGCGCGGGAGAGCTGATTGCTTTTTTTTCAAACGCTGAACCGAAGTTGCCAATAGAAGCGGCGGCAGCAACAGCTGCAGTTTTTTTTATAAAATTTCTACGGTTGTCGCTCATGGTAAATCATTTTAGTCAGACAAATAGTTCGTATCGTTCTATATCTTTTATTTATCCCACCATACAGGTGTGGTATATAAGTCTGCACCCTGGCTAGCTATTGCGGTCTCATAATTTTCTTTATTTAAAGACGCTTCGCTTACAGGATAACGTAGCCTTAGCAGCATTTTACCACCGGTGAAGTTACCAGGATAATTGGGCGGCGTAAGAACGGGATAACCTGTGCGGCGTTGAGTCGAAAACTCTTCGAAATTGTCGTACAGCATAAACATGTGCAGGTAAAACTGTGTATAAATCTGTTCCATTGACGCGGCAAAAGTGGCACCATTTAAAGGATGCGCAGCTATATAGTTATCGATCTGCGTTTGCGTAATGGTGAATGGACCGGAGCTGCCATATAAAACAGGCGTCGG
>DAIQPL010000427.1:0-2992 GCA_036787395.1 Flavisolibacter sp.
CAACAAAGTATAGACGGCGGTGCATGGACGGATATTGCGGCAGCCAATTCTACAGCACTTACTAAAAATGTTTTGCTTACCACTACACCGGGTGTTTATCAATACCGCATGTCTGTTTCTAAAATGGAAAATACAAACAAGCAAGCTTGCAGGATAAACTCGAATGTATTGACAGTTCATATATATAAGAACCCGGGTCCTGCGGCTTCATACAATGGCCCACTTTGTGAAGCAAACACCCTGGTTCTTTCTGCCAAAGACGGAAATGAATATAAGTGGACAGGCCCAAATAATTTTGATTCGTCGGGTGCCAGTGTAAGCTTGCTAAATGCTCAAACTTTTCAATCAGGGAAATATTACGTGGAAGTAACCAATGCGGCAGGGTGTAAAGGAAAAGACTCCATATCTGTTTCTGTAAACCCCCGACCGGTGGGCTCAGCAAGTCCGGACAAGGCTACCATTTGCGAAGGTGCCGCGGTCAGTTTATCGGGTTCAGGAGGAGGTAGTTATTTGTGGAAGCCTTCTTATGGGTTGTCTTCTTCATCCGATCCTAACCCTTCTGCATCGCCAAAGGATACAACAAAGTACATGCTTGTTGTTTCCAATTCTTTTTCCTGTACCGACACTGCGTATGTACAGGTGAATGTTCTTAAAAAACCAGCAGCAAACGCCGGCGTTGATAAATTTATTCTTTCGGCTGATTCAACAAGATTATCGGGAACAGCAGGCGGCACTAACATAAGTTATAGCTGGTCGCCTTCATTGTTTATGAATAATACAAGTTCCCTCAATCCCACTGTTAACCCCACCAATGATATCACCTATATCCTGCAGGTGGTCTCCAACAATAACTGTGGGATTGCCACTGATTCCGTAAAAGTGCATGTGTTCAAAGCAGTTTATGTTCCCAATGCTTTTTCTCCTAATAACGATGGCCTGAACGATTACTGGAACATCCCCGCTTTAAAAGCATACGCTGAATATGAAATACTTGTTTTTAACAGGTATGGAGAGGTTGTTTATAAATCGAAAAACATCAACACACCCTGGGATGGAAACTTAAAAGGTAAAGCATTGCCAACAGGTGTATACCCTTATGTTATAGATATAAAACAAGTGTCAAAAAAGCTTACGGGATGGGTGATGATTATAAGATAATAAGCAGAAAGTTTCTTAAGCTCTCTTATAATGATCCAAAGTATAGATCTTTATACACAACAAAATAACTAAGCTGAACAGGCAATACGAATTTCTATTTAACATCTTCGCTATTTTTGCCGCATTCTTTTATTATTTGAAATAAACAAATGACCCACGGACCTATTATCATTGTAGACGATGATACCGATGACCAGGAAATTTATGCAGAAGCTATAAAGGCGTTAAATATTCCAAATGAAATTAAATTTTTTGACGCCGGTAAAGACACATTGGACTACCTGTACACTACAAACGAGCAGCCTTTTATTATACTTTCTGATATAAACATGCCGGCAATGACCGGTCTTCAGTTTAAAGAAAAGATTCAGCAAGATGACTTTCTTAGAAATAAAGGAATTCCCTTTGTTTTTATTTCTACCAATGCCAGTGCAGGTGCAGTACGTAAAGCGCATGAGTTAAGTGTTCAGGGATATTTCCAAAAGCCCAATAGTATGGAGGATATTAAAAGCATGCTAAAAACACTTTTTGAATATTGGGAATTATGCAAGCACATAAACAATACCTGATTGACTGGACCATCACCGTTTCTTTTTCAAAGCATTTATTCTTTTAAGTTTTTCCGCTATTTATTTTGCACTTTAATTTATACGCCTAACCTAAATACAATATTGAAACTTTTATCACTTCACCCGAACAGTTGGGCTTAGTTTATTACAGTCGGATGCATTTTTGCCCCTGGATTTTTCCGGCTTGTTTATTTTCCTTTTCCACAAATTTAAATTCACGAATGAGTTTACAGTGGTCCGGCTTTTGTATAAGTAAGCTGAACATTTAAAAACCATATAACTACCTTTTTTATCTATGCCTCCTAAATCAAAAAAACAATTATCTCCACCCAAACTGTTGCCTAAAACCCCAACAGGAATTGCAGGTTTAGATGAAATAACCGGTGGCGGACTACCAAAGGGACGACCTTCCCTGGTTTGTGGTGCAGCAGGTTGTGGTAAAACTTTGCTTTCTATTGAGTTTATTATCAGGGGAGCAATTGAGTTTGGTGACCCCGGTGTGTTTATGGCTTTTGAGGAGAAGCCGGAAGAACTATCCATGAACGTTGCTTCCTTAGGGTTTGACCTGGAAAAATTGCAAAAAGACCGTTTGGTGAAAATTGACCACGTGCATATAGACCGAACGGAGATAGAAGAGACCGGCGAGTATGACCTCGATGGCCTTTTTATCCGCCTGGGGTATGCCATTGACAGCATCGGGGCAAAACGTGTTGTACTGGATACTATAGAAAATCTTTTTGCGGGTCTTAATAATCAGGCTATACTGAGAGCCGAATTACGCAGGCTTTTTGGCTGGCTTAAAGAAAAAGGCGTAACTGCCATCATTACCGGTGAAAAAGGCGAAGGCAGTTTAACCAGGCAAGGCCTCGAAGAATATGTTTCCGATTGTGTTATTCTGCTTGATCACAGGGTAATCAATCAAATTTCTACCCGGCTTCTCCGCATCATAAAATACCGGGGTTCGTTACATGGTACAAATGAATATCCTTTTTTAATTGATGAAGAAGGTATTTCTGTTTTACCCGTTACATCGCTGCTTTTGAAATATGAGGTATCCAGTCAAAGAATTTCATCCGGCATTCCCGCATTGGATAAGATGCTTGGCGGTAAAGGCTTTTTCAGGGGAAGTTCCATACTGGTTTCGGGTACAGCCGGAACAGGTAAAACCAGCCTCGCAGCTTATTTTGCCCATGAAACCTGTAAGCGTAAAGAGCGGTGTATCTATTTTGCTTTTGAAGAGTCGCCCCAGCAGATCATGCGTAATA
>DAIQPL010000428.1:0-2983 GCA_036787395.1 Flavisolibacter sp.
GTAGTAACGTTTGGATTTTTAATACACCAGGCAATCGCTAATGTGGCCAGTGATGTATCAAATTCCCTGGCTATATCACTTAACTGACGAACCTTTGACAGTTTATTATCTACCATCCACTGGTCTTTTAGCCAGTCAAAACCTTCCAGTGCAAACCGGCTATTTTCAGGAATACCATCGTTATATTTTCCTGTCAGGAGGCCTGACGCCAACGGACTCCAGATGGTCGTTCCCATGCCAACTGTGTTGAAGATTGTAAGGTATTCATTTTCTACTTTGTCACGTTCCAGTAAATTATATTGTGGCTGTTCAACTGAAGGTCCAATCAATCCATATTGTGCTGCAGCACGATGTGCTTCCATAATTTCTACGCCGCTCCATTCGCTGGTTCCCCAATACAGAATTTTTCCCTGCTGAATTAAAATGTTCATGGTCCATACCACTTCTTCAATAGGCACGGTTTTATCCGGACGATGACAGAAATAGATGTCAAGATAATCTACCTGCAAACGTTGCAAAGCTTCATGGCAGGCTTCTACCAGGTGTTTGCGACTCAACCCGGTTTGATTCGGTTTATTAGCTTTTCCCCTCGATCCAAAAAATGCCTTACTGCTTACAGTATAAGATGTTCGATCCCAATCCTTTTTCTTAAGTACTCTTCCCATTAACCGCTCGCTTTCCCCCAATGCATAGGCTTCTGCATTATCGAAGAAGTTTACACCATTATCATATGCAATGCCCATTAATTCATCGGCTATAGAGTCATCAATTTGTTTATGAAAAGTTACCCAGCTTCCATAAGACAAAACGCTCAACTGCAGGCCTGTTTTTCCCATCCGTCTATATTCCATATTTATTGTTTATTACTAAGAAATGAGGGTCGAAGGTATTGAGAAATGGAGAACAAATTAGTGAGTTATGGAAGTATGCTTTATGTGCGATGAAAATAAAAATTAAGAGCAGGTACAATGCACAGGTAGCTTTTGTAGCAAAAATTTATTGCACCGCCAGGCTATCAGGAACGATTACTGTTCCGGTAGGTTGTCTGATAATGATATTTGTAAGATCCTGTTTAGCCTCCAATCCCTGCCCTCCATAAATGCGATCGCCTTTGCGAAAAATCCTCACCTTTTTTTCAGTGTAAAATTTTTGTGTATTCTGATCCCACCAAAGATCAGGTGTCCAAAGGGTATCTCCATAAACGTTGGCAACTACTACACTATCCTTTAAATAAGCTTTATTAAGTGACTCAAAGTATTTTCCATACCGTGCATCCAGGCGGCTTTGCTCCCTGTTGGCGCTATCGAAGAAGACCATGCGTAAGGATTGGGGGAACTCAACATAGACCGTATCTTTATTATAACGCAACATGAGCGGTGACGTTAGCCTGGACCGCAATCTACCACCCTGGCTAAATATGGTTTGGATGTCTTTTGCTTCTTCCACCATTGCCTTATTTTCCCTCCATTCGTCGAGAGACCTTTGCGAGTTCTCACAACCGGAAAAAAACAGGCAGCTCCCTAAGAAAGCTGCCAGATTAAAAAAAAAATTATGCAAGGTAAACCTACTCATACTTACGCTTGACAAACCAAAGATCAGTGAGGTTAAAACCTAAAGAAAAACGGAAAATATTTTCTTTAAGCGCATTGTCCGCATTTCCTCTCTTAAGAAATTCAAATGAAAGATTAACAGCATTAAATTGGTTAGGTGCCGTACGACTGGTACGAATTGGCAATGCCATGCCAAATGAAGCACCCATGGTAGGCAAATCTTTTTGAACTTTTATATAGTCCCTTCCCCAGGAAAAACCAAAGCGATAGCTTACTCTGCTAAAATAACCGCTTGCCGGTTTTGGGTTTATCTGTCCTCCTGCTTGAACCTTCCAGCTATCCTGCACAGAATCTTTTTGTCCAAAAAAACGGTACTCACTCCACTTGCCTTGTGTAAAATCAAGTCCGAACAGAAACCCCCTGCCATCTGCTTTATATTGATTATAAACGAAACCTGCTGTATATGATGACGGATAAACCATTTCTCCCTTAACGTCCTGTTGTTCGTACACACTATCTATTTGCAGTGTTTCTCCCGCAGAGCCTAAAGTGAATGTTTGCCTCTTTATGTTCTGTGTTCCTTTTAGTGTTTGTTTCCAATTGCCTGACACTCCCAACCTTAAAGACTTACCAGCTTTTAAATCAATCAGGTATTGAAGGCCTGCGCTAAAAAACAAACTGCCAAAAGTATAGTCGGTAGTATGTTCAGAAGCAAAATAACTGCTCGTATCATTAATCAAAGCCCTACGTGTGCTTAATTCCTTTCCACCAAACAAATATCCCATGTTCATACCAGCACTAAAATTACCAAAGCCATAACCGGTACCGATATAGGGCAAAAAACTACCGCCGTTGCCGTCGAACTGGGTCAAAGAAGAATCAATTCTTTCATGCGTAACGGGATCTGCTAATAGTTGATAACGATTGATCTTGTAACTAACGCGTGAGAGTGGGCGAAGTCCAAAACTAAGACCCCAGTTTTTTCTTAATGGAATACCTACCTGCAGGTAAGAAAAATAAGCATCAGAGGAAGTAAAACTTTGGGTAGTATTAGGTGCTGTAATTGACCGGTTTTCAAAATTCAACGCTGCATCCAGAATTACACGTCCGTATTGTATCTTCTTTGACTTCGCTTCTGGCAGTGCGTAAAAGTGCGCATAAGAAGCAGGATTATTAAAATTCACTGAAATAACATCAGAATAACCTGCTGAAATACCACCCATGCCACGTGTAGTAATGTTACTGTTAGGGAATGCATCGCCTAGTCCATAACGTGAGTATGGAGAATTTGCTTGTGCTGAAACTACACCTGTTGAGAAAAAAGCAAGAATAAAAAAAAACGTTGTCAACCTTACTCCGGCACTCTTAAGCATTATTGATTTGGCTAATTGCATACAGACCTTTAAAAATTAAATCAGGGTCTGCAAATATCT
>DAIQPL010000155.1:0-9095 GCA_036787395.1 Flavisolibacter sp.
TTACTTTTCTGAAATCTTCTTCATTCATATTCCGGGGGTCAGGGATTTCCCAGTCAATAAATTTTTTGGCCGGCATCCACGGGCAGGCATCTCCGCAACCCATTGTTACTACGGCATCAAAAGGCGCATAAGCTTTTGCTTCGTCCAGTGATTTGGAATGATGTTTTGAAAGATCATAACCGAGTTCCTTCATGGCAGCAATCGCTTTTGGGTTGATGACACCCGACGGCTTTGAACCGGCGCTGTAAGCTTCTACCTTATTGCCGCCGTGGATAAGGGCAAAGGCCTGGCTCATCTGGCTTCGATTACTGTTTTCTACGCAAACAAAAAGGATCTTCTTTTTCATACTAAAAAAATAAGGGCTCCTCAGAGCCCTGTTACTTAACAACAACCTAAATCTGTGACGCTGCAACAACTGCTATCTGTTTCGCAGCAGCCAGGGTCATTTTGTGACTGAATGTTTGCTTTCATGATTATCTATATTAAAAGTGAATAATTAACAACAATTGCTACCCGGTTCACAACATGGTTTTTCGGCATATACTGTAATACTGTAAATGCCGGGGTTAGAAACCTTTAATTCTGCTAACTCGTCCGGTGAAATATGTTGCAGCAGAATTTCGTCGGGCACCACAATCTTTTTTTCTTTCTGCAGTTTAATGTTTGTAAAGCCTGTTTTTTCTATAATTGATAAGTAATCATTTTTTTGAATGGCTCCTGAAACACAACCTGCATACATTTCGGCAGCCTGCTTGAGTTTTGATGGCAGTTCTCCAACCAGCACAATATCTGATATAGAAAAATGCCCTTTTGTTTTTAGAACCCTGAAGATTTCTTTAAAAACATTTTCCTTGTTAGGGACCAGGTTTAACACGCAATTGCTGATGACCACATCGGCCTTGTTAGAACTAACCGGTATTTTTTCAATGTCTCCCTGCCTGAATTCTATGTTATTGAATCCCAGCTTAGCTACGTTGGCCCTTGCTTTTGTTATCATAGCCTCACTGAAATCTATTCCTATTACTTTGCCTGTTTCACCTACTGCTTTACGAACTATAAAAGCATCATTGCCAGCACCACTGCCTAAATCAATGACCGTATGCCCTTCTTTAATTTGCGCATATTCTGTAGGAACGCCACAACCTAGCCCAAGGTCTGCATCAGGGTTGTATCCTTCCAGCCTGGTATAATCATCAGCCATTATGTTATAGACTTCATCGCCGCAACAAGAGGCGGTTGCACCACAGCAGGAAGTGAGATTTTGTTCGATGCTTTGGTTGGCGATCTGGCTATATTTTTCTTTTACCAGTTCTTTTAATTCGAGTTCTGAGTTCATAACTATTTGTTTTAGTTTTTAACAACAAGCTTTTTCGTTTTTAGTCTTCAGGTTTAGAAACAGGGCACCGATATCAGTTGAGAATTTTTCAAATGCTTTCCAGTTAATGCAATAGCAGGAGCGTGGACCGTCAACCGTTCCTTCGATAAGGCCAGCATTTTTTAATTCCTTTAGATGTTGTGATACGGTGGATTGAGCCAGGGGCAATACTTCTACAATGTCCCCGCAAATGCATTCATTTTTTTGCGCTAATACTTTTAAAATAGCAATGCGGGCAGGATGGCTCAGGGCTTTGGCAAACTCTGCCAGCTCCTGTTCTTTTTTTCCGAATTCTTCTTTCTTATGAAAAGCCATTGTTTAATCTTATATCGCAAATATACGATTAAGCATTTCATATAAGCAAATATTTTTTAAAACCCCGGAGGTTTCCAAAACCTCCGGGGTTTTGTTTAAAGCTTTGTCAGCCTGCTGACAGCAGCATCTAAAGTGGATTCATTTTTGGAGAAGCAAAAGCGTAGCACCTGGTGGTTAACTCCTGATTGGTAAAATGCGGAAACAGGAACGGTAGCTACTCCGCATTCTTTAGTTAAGCGGATAGCGAAGTCTTTTTCTGTTTCCGAAGAGATGTCGCTATAAGAATACACCTGGAAATAACTTCCGTAACTAGGAAGAGGGTTTAGCCTGGTTGACTTCATTAGCTTTTGGAAATAGTCTCTTTTTTGTTGAAGAAAGCTTCCTAATTGCAGGTAATTATCTCTTTGTTTCAAAAAAATTGCCAATGCTACCTGCTTAGGTGTGTCGCAGCTAAAACAATTGAACTGGTGAATCTTTCTAAACTCTTTCATCAGGTATTCGGCTGCTATACAATAACCCAGTTTCCAGCCGGTGCAGTGATATACTTTACCAAAAGAAAAACATACAAAACTTCTTTCCAGGAGATCAGGATATTTTAAAATGCTTTCATGCTGAAGACCATCGAAGATCAGGTGCTCATAAACTTCATCACTGATGATAAAAATTTGATTGCCTTTTACAATGCTTCGGAGTTGCTCAATATCGTCTCTGCTCAATACACTTCCTGTGGGGTTGTGTGGAGAATTGATCATGATGGCTTTTGTTCTTTCACCTACTTTGTTCTTAACTTCTTTCCAGTTTATTTTATACCCGGGAAAAGTGAGTTGAATGGCAACGGCTTTTGCACCATTAAGTTCTATAGCAGGGATATAAGAATCGTACGCCGGCTCAAACACAATTACTTCATCTGCAGGTTGCAGAATAGTTGTTAGGGCCGTGTATAAAGCATACGTGCCGCCGGGTGTCACTGTAATCTGTGTATCAGGGTTAACCGTAGTGTTATATAAGAATTGAACTTTTTCGGCAATGGCTTCACGTAGCGGTATGTAACCATTCATGTGCACATATTGGTTGTGGCCAGATTCCATGGCTTCACTTACAAGCCCAATCAATTCTTCGTTCATTTCAAAATCGGGGAAGCCCTGGCCGAGGTTGATGGCATTGTATTGAGTTGCCAAAGAGCTCATCACAGTAAATATTGTAGTGCCTACATTGGGCAGTTTGGAATGTATTTGTAATTGCAAGTGCCGAATTTTAGTAAAGCGTAAAAATAATTGATGTAACCTTATCAGATTTGTATTTCACGCAGAGGCGCGGAGATCGCAGAGATTATTTTGTGTATTGTGATTAGGCTTCGGTGAATGGATGACAGAAAGTACAAGTATGTGATGGCGCCGGCTGCACCATAGGCAGCAACGGAAGCTGATAGTAGCAACACCACGTAAAACTAAACTATCTCTCGATAATTGCTGTCGCTTCTATCTCTATAAGATATTCTGGAGAAATGAGTGCTTTCACTTCTATCATACTGGTACAAGGCTTTATGTTTTTGAAACACTCACCATGCGCCCTTCCATATTCTTCCCACTGGGAAATGTCAGTAACAAACATTCTTGTCCTTACCACATGTGCCAGCTCTGCGTCGGCTTGTTTTAATACAGCTTCTATTTTTTGAAGAATAAATTTGGTTTGCAGGTAGGCACTTCCTTCACCAATTAAATTATTATTCTCATCTACAGCCACCGTTCCTGTTACCTCAATAATGTTACCTACTTTAACGGCGCGGCTATAGCCAACAATATCTTCCCATTTCGCTCCTGAGGAATAATTAATTCTGGTGCTGGACATATTTAACCGATATATTTTCGGGTTTGATCAATGGTTCGCAATGGAAGCGTAATAGTATTTGTGCCAGTGTCACTACATCTTTCTGACAATATTCTACAATGCGGTCAAGGTCTTTTTCAACCCAGTAAACCGAATTAACCATACTGCCATCAATATCATCCTTAGGTGAAGGAATGCCCAGGACTTTGGCCAGAAGCTTTAAGGAAGTGAAACTTTTATAGTCCCCGAATTTCCACATTTCCATGGTATCCAGGTGTCGGATCTCCCAGGGTTTTCTTCCTGAAATTTTTAACGCTTCCGGGATTTCAAGGCCGTTAATGACCATTCTGCGGCAGATATAGGGATAGTCAAACTCTTTGCCATTATGGGCGCACAAAAACTTGTCTGCATCTCCACTCCACTTTTGCAGCATGTCGGCAAACTCCATCAGCAGTTTTTTTTCATCATGGCCGCCATAGGACTTAACCACCAATTTTTTTGTGTTACCGGTGCCCTGAATACAGCCGCACGAAATACAAATAATCTTTCCAAACTCTGCATAAATGCTGGCTCTCGGGTAGGAGGACTCGCTGGTTTCTTCTTCCTTGTTTCGATTGATGATGCCAGCTTTCACGCCCCAGAGTTCTTTCCAATCTTCAGGCAAATGATTGTAGGTTTCAAATTGTGACACCGTTTCTATATCGAGGAAGAGTATGTTATTAAAATTCATAAGCGTTGATTGAGCTGTAATCATTGTTAATGGCCTATTTCGTAAGTTGAAGCTATACTATTAGCAAATTACTATAATCTTTAGCAAGCCGCAACCAGAAAAGTGAAACTGTGTATAAGTTATGGCCAACTACAAAAATTTTTCACCCTTATTCCTTTTTACTTCCGCCACATAGTTTTTGATCTCCTGCTCCTTATCTTTCTGACAGATCAATAAAACGTCTTTTGTATCAGCAACAATGTAGTCTTCAAGTCCTTGTAATACTACCAGCTTTTTATCAGGTACATGTACAACACATTTGGTAGCCTCAAATACAATTACATTATTACCTGCCACAGCATTTTCGTAATAATCTTTTTCCATATTTTCCCAGGCGCTGTTCCAGGTTCCCAGGTCGCTCCAGCCAAATGAAGCTGGGATCACATATACATTGTTAGCCTTTTCCATGACACCAAAATCAATAGATATATTGGTACACTGGGGATAGATATTTTCAATCACTGCTTTCTCTTCCGCTGTGTTTAATTTTTCTTCTTCCGCTGCAAACAGTTCATACATTTCGGGCATATGCTTTTGAAAAGCATAGATACCACGCTTTACCTGCCACACAAAGATTCCTGAATTCCATAGGAAATCGCCACTGGCTATAAAAGTTTGCGCCAATTCTTTATTGGGCTTTTCCGTAAAGGTTTTTACTTTATATACCGATGGCGTTGCTTCAACACCGTCGTGTTGAATGTACCCATAGCCTGTATTGGGATAGGTTGGGGTGATGCCAATAGTTATGAGGGCATTGAAATGATTGACAAAATTCAGGGCCTCACTACATACGTCCAGGAACTTGTCTTCATGAAGAATAAGGTGGTCTGCAGGTGCCACTATCAAAGACGCTTCCGGGTTTAGTTGATGCAGTTTAAATGAAATGTAAGCAATGCAGGGAGCTGTATTCTTTCTAAAAGGTTCACCTAAAATATTTTCCTCAGGAAGCTGGGGAAGCTGTTCTCTTGTAATTTCTAAATATTCATTTGCAGTTACCACGTAAATATTTTCCAGGGGTACCAGCCCGACAAAGCGGTCAAAGGTTTGTTGAATCAACGTTCTTCCCGTACCTAAAATATCTAAAAACTGCTTTGGGTAGTTCACCCTGCTCAACGGCCAGAATCGGCTCCCAATTCCGCCAGCCATGATGGCTACGTAGGTGTTTTGATTTTTTTTCTGCATTTCGTTTTCCATTCGCTTCTTGTCTAAATCAACCCTTCTTTTACCAGGTCGTGTAAATGTATAATACCAAGATAATTGCCTTCTTCTGCAACCACTAATTGCATAATCTCATTCTTTCGCATAATATCAAGGGCATTTACGGCCATTTCTGAAGGGGCAATTGTTTTAGGATTATTGGTGAGTATATCTCTTGCCTGGATGTTTTGGATAGAATCGCTCTTTTCAAGCATTCTTCTCAAATCGCCATCAGTAATAATGCCTACCAATTTATCATCGCTGCCAATAACCGCTGTTACACCCAGTCTTTTCCTTGTCATCTCCATTATCACTTCTTTCACAGACTGGTCCGTTCTAACCTGTGGCTTTTCGTTTTCAGCATATAGATCAGATACTCTCAGGTACAACTTCTTTCCCAATGCGCCGCCCGGGTGCAACTTAGCAAAGTCTTCTATATTAAAGCCACGTTTTTCCATCAGGCATACTGCAATAACATCGCCCATAACCAACTGGGCCGTGGTACTGGTGGTAGGAGCTAAATTATTTGGACAAGCTTCCTGGTCTACCGTTGTATCTAAAATGAAGTCCGACTTTCTTGCCAGGTAAGAAGCACAATTGCCGGTAATAGCAATGAGGCAGTTTCCAAAGTTTTTAATTAAGGGAACCAAAACTTTGATCTCAGCGCTTTCACCGCTTTTGCTGATAATAATGACAGCATCTTCCTGCTGTACTATGCCAAGATCTCCATGAATGGCGTCTGCGGCATGTAAGAAAATAGAGGGTGAGCCCGTAGAGTTCAAGGTAGCCACGATCTTTTGAGCAATGATGGCACTTTTGCCTATCCCACTAATAACAATTCGCCCTTTGCAACCCGCAAGGCAATCAATTGCCTTTTCAAATGTATCATCCAATTGTTCGGTTAATTGTTGAATGGCAGCTGCCTCCATTGCAATCGTCCTAAGAGCTGCTTTTTTAATAATATCCTTTTCCAAGGCCCCAAAATTAGAGGATTTGCTTGCAACCATCTTTTCCGGCAGAAGGGATTTTAACTATTTTAATCTTTTAATGCGGCCAGTCCTTGCTAAATTCGCTTGCCTTTTTGACCGACGGCCTTCAGGGCTGCGCCATTCACCACTTTTGTTAGAACATTCTATAAAAAAGGGTCAAAAGCACGGCTCGCAACTAAAGCTGTTTCACTAAGGCAAAATTGTTTACAAGCTTTATTTAAAGCTAAAAATTGTACAAAATGCCTACCGTAAGGAAAAACGCCGGCAAGAAAGCCAGGGCCGGCGCTTCTAATGGAATTGATTTAAATGCCTCTCTCCAGGAGTATTTTGGTTTCAAAGATTTTAAAGGAGAACAAAAAGAAATTATAAAGTCCCTGCTTTCAGGCAGAGACACATTTGTTATTATGCCTACTGGCGGCGGCAAAAGCTTATGCTATCAATTGCCTGCAATGGTGAGTCCCGGTGTGGCTATCATTGTCAGTCCCCTTATTGCCCTGATGAAAAACCAGGTAGACCTCGTTCGGGGATACAGCAGTAATGATGAGGTGGCCCATTTTTTAAACTCTACACTTTCCAAAAAAGAAATAAGAGAAGTACATGAAGATCTAAAGTCCGGTAAAACAAAAATGTTGTACGTGGCTCCTGAAACCTTGACTAAACAGGATAACCTTGACTTCTTCAGTGATCTCCAAATTTCTTTCTTTGCAGTGGATGAAGCCCATTGTATCTCTGAGTGGGGACATGACTTCCGACCGGAGTATCGCCGCCTCCGTGATATGATGGATATTATCAATCCTGACATCCCTGTAATTGCCTTAACTGCAACCGCAACACCCAAAGTGCAAAGCGATATTGTAAAGAACCTTGGATTGCGCAAGCCGGAGATTTATATTTCCTCCTTCAACCGTGATAATCTTTATTACGAGATACAGCCAAAGATTAATAAAGATGACACGCTAAAGAGTATTGCGAAATTTATTGTTCAAAGCAAGGGGAAAAGCGGGATCATTTATACACTAAATAGGAAGACAACAGAAGAACTGGCAGATATGCTGATGGCCAATGGAATCAAAGCTGTTGCTTATCACGCCGGATTGGATTCAAAGCTTCGTGCGGAAAGACAAGACCTTTTTCTTAACGAAGATGTGCAGGTGATTGTGGCTACCATTGCTTTTGGAATGGGTATTGATAAGCCGGACATCCGGTTTGTAATTCACTTTAATATTCCCAAATCCATTGAAAACTATTACCAGGAAACTGGTCGTGGCGGCCGCGATGGATTGGAAGGGAAGTGCATCCTTTATTATTCTCATAAAGATGTTTCCAAGCTTGAGCATTTAATGCGTGACAAGCCCTTGAGTGAAAGAGAGGTAGGCGCCCAGTTGATTAATGAATCGGTGGCTTATGCAGAAAGTGGCGTGTGTCGCAGAAAGATTTTGCTAAGCTATTTTGGTGAAGAATATACAACTGAGAATTGTGGCAATTGCGATAACTGTAAATACCCTAAGGAGAAAATAGAAGCCCAAGGGAATGTGGTTAATGCATTACAGGTTATTAAAGCTTTGGATGAAAGATTTGCCACAGATTATGTAGTAAGGATTATAACCGGTTACTTAACACCACAGATCAAAATGTTCCGACACGAGGGGTTGTCAGAATTCGGAATTGGCAAAGGACAACCCGATCATTTTTGGAATTCACTGATCCGCCAAATGCTGCTGGAAGGCTTACTTAAGAAAGATATTGAAGAATATGGTGTGTTGAAGATTACCAAAAAAGGTCACGACTTCCTCAAAAAGCCGAAGTCCTTCCAGATTGTATTAAATAATTTGTTTGAAGAGGCTAATGAAGATGACGAAGAAGCAACGGAAGCCGTCGCTGCTGCTGCTGCAGATGAAAGGTTATTTACTATGCTGAAAGATTTGCGCCAGAAAGAAGCAAAGCGAAAGAACCTTCCCCCGTTTGTTATTTTCCTGGAAAATTCTTTGCAGGATATGGCTACTATGTATCCAACCACCGTGGACGAGTTAGCCAAATGTCAGGGCGTAAGCAAGGGAAAGGCCATAAAATACGGCAGACCTTTTATAGATGTGATTGCACAATATGTGGAAGAAAACAATATTGAGAAGCCGGACGATTTTGTAATGAAGAGCGTTGTGAACAAGAGTGGAAACAAGGTCCATATTATTCAGCAGGTAGATAAAAAGATACCGCTGGATATGATAGCGAAAAACAAAGAACTCCGTCTTGATGCATTGCTGGAGGAAATGGAGACCATTGCTGCCAGTGGAACAAAACTGAACCTGGATTATGCTATTGATCAAATGCTGGACGAATACGAGCAGGAAGAGATTCTTGAATATTTCAAAGGATGTGAAACCTCTTCGCTCCAGGTAGCACAGGAAGAGTTATCAGATGGAAATTATAACTGGGAACAGTTAAAAATTATGCGGATCAAGTTTTTAAGTGTTTACGGTAACTAGCAAAAAAAGTTCACAGCTTATCAACAGATTAATAGTTGAAACCCTTATTTTTGCTGCCCCGAATAAATCAGCATTCAATGTTCGTGTGTTGATTAATTAAGGAGGTGCGGTAGCTCAGTCGGTAGAGCAAAGGACTGAAA
>DAIQPL010000021.1:0-26364 GCA_036787395.1 Flavisolibacter sp.
CCAATCCCCAATCCGCATCAGTGTATACCTGGTCCACAACAGACGGGCATATAGCAACAGATAGTATCAACTCTACTATTACTGTAGACTCACCCGGTACTTATATTGTGACCATGCAAGTGTTAGAGGGTTGTCCTCCTTCTGGAAGAGATACTGTAAGAATATTGTATGACGCCAGTTGTATTCCTATGCCTGTTAAAATAACAGGGCTGGGAGGCAATATTAAAAACAAAATAAGCCATTTAAGCTGGACTAGCCGGGCTAATAAAGAAACTGAATATTTTGAAATACAGCGCAGCATTGATGGAATCAATTTTGAAACCGTTGGTAAAGTGTTTACAATACCGCCAAATGCTGAGCAAGCCTACACTTTTGATGATAATGTATCAACGCTTGGAAGCACATCAGTATACTATAGACTAAATGTAAAAATGACTGCGGGTAACACCAGCCTTTCGGGAATTTTAAAGCTTGGCTTAAATCAAAATATAAAGGGTGTTGATATATTCCCTAATCCTGTAAAAGATAATTTACAATTGTCTGTTCCATCTGAAATTGGACAGGAAGCCCGGGTTTCTGTATTTGATATTTCGGGCGCCTTATTAAAGAGCAATAAATTTGACTTACGAAGTGGGGTGAATATGCTGGAGATTGACGCTTCTGCATGGAAACCTGGAACTTATATGGTTCAAGTTGTAACAGGCACCGGAAACGTATGGAAGAAATTTATGGTTGCTAGTTCGGTAATTAATAAATAAGACATATAGATTTTTACCAGATATTCAAATCTGACTATCTTTACAACAATGTATGCAACGCTTCGGTAAAACGGGGCGTTGCTATTTTTTTCTTGTTGTCTAAACTTATTTATTATGAGTGGAATTCAATACGTGACTAAAGAGACCCTTGAGCAAATGAAAGCTGAATTACAGCATTTGAGGGGTGTGGAACGTCCGGCTGCTTCAAGAGCTATTGCAGAGGCCAGGGAAAAGGGCGACCTTAAAGAAAATGCCGAATACGATGCGGCAAAAGAAGCGCAGGGATTATTGGAAGCAAAAATAGCTAACCTTGAGGGCCAGGTTGCTACCGCCAGAATTGTGGACGAATCTACAATCGATACCAGCAAAGTTTCTATTTTAACCAAGGTTAAAGTAACGAACCTTAACACAAAAAAACAGGTTACTTATCAAATTGTAAGTGAGAAAGAAGCAGATCTAAAAGCTGGCAAAATCTCTTATACTTCACCTATAGGTAAAGGGCTGCTTGGCAAACAAATTGGCGATGTAGCAGAAGTTACTGCACCAGCAGGCGTTATTAAATTTAAAGTAGAAGATATCAGTATCTAATATGCCAGGATGCTAATGTGCAGAAACCTGTTCACGGCACACGGCATATTCTTTAATTTTCAAATCATGACTATCTTTTCTAAAATCATTGCCGGTGACATCCCTAGCTATAAGATTGCAGAGAACGATAAATTTTTTGCGTTCTTAGACGTTTTTCCCCTGAGAGAGGGTCATGTATTAGTTATACCAAAAAAAGAAACAGACAATTTATTTGATCTGCCTGAGGATTTTCTGGCCGACATGTTAGTTTTTGCAAAACCTATTGCAAAGGCCATTGAAAGTTCTTTCAATTGCAATCGCTGCGGTATAAGTGTAATAGGTTTAGAAGTGCCACATGCACATATGCATTTAGTTCCCATCAATTCTTCTAATGATTTAAACTTTACCCAGCCAAAGACAAAAGCTGCTGATGATGACTTGCAGAAGGTACAACGTAAGATTCTAGCACATTTATAAAACCCTTCCTGGATTTTGTCTTGCAAATGCTTCCCAACTTGCTTTTTTAGTTTTTTTAATAGTCGTTGTAGATTTTGCGACTGGTACTTTACTGCCAAAGTGATGACAAATAGCTACAGCTAATGCGTCCGTGGCATCAAAATATTTTGGTTTATCGGGTAATAGAGTAATTCGTTGCAGCATGTTCCAAACCTGCTCTTTATTAGCGTTACCATTACCTGTAATAGACTGTTTTATTTTTCTGGGAGAATATTCTGTAACCGGTATATTCCTGTCCATAGCGGCGGCAATTGCTACTCCTTGTGCTCTTCCCAACTTTAGCATACTCTGTACGTTTTTACCAAAGAACGGAGCTTCGATAGCGCATTCGTGTGGAGAAAATCTTTCAACTAATTCGGTTATACGCCGATGAATCTTTTGCAACCGTTTATAATGGTCTAAAGTGGAAGCTAATTTTAGTACATCAATTTCTTTGACGGAAAATGTATTGTTACAGGCTTCAATTATACTATAGCCCATTACAAGGGTACCCGGATCAATTCCTAATATTATCACTGGCTTTTGCAAGGAGGTGGTTATTTTTACTGCAATGCAGGTGAACAAAAGTATCAAAATCTTCATCAATTATTTTTTCGGTCCTTTGTTGTTTGCCTGGCTTGCTTTTTCTATATACAGAAATATAATAAGCCAGCCCCATCTGCAGGTTTCATGGCAGCAAATTAAGCGCTCTTTTGAGTCCGTTCAATTTTTTTATCTCATTGCAGCGCTGCTTCTCATTTTTGTTAACTGGGGCATAGAAGCCTGGAAGTGGAAATTGTTAGTAGCACGTATTTACCCCGTTAGTTTTGTACAGTCTTTTAAAGCGGTATTATCGGGAGTAACTTTTTCTGTTACCATGCCTAACAGGATAGGGGAATACCTGGGAAGAGTTCTTTACCTGCCGGAAGGATCAAGGTTGAAAACGATTTCAGTAACCCTGGTTGGAAGTTTTGCCCAGGTGCTTACAACTTTTTTTGCAGGTATCATAGGATTGGTTGTTCTGAAGAAACACTTCCTGTATGCCTATCCTCATGCAGACGGTTGGTACATTGTTATTTTGTACGCGTTAGTTTTCCTGGTTATCATTCTTACTTTGTTATATTTTAACGTGGCTGGAATAATTTTTTTGTTTCGGCGCTGGATCAAAAATAAAAGCTACTTCTATCTTATCGAGTCACTTCAGGGTTTTCAATTAAAACTTTTATCACAGATACTTTTACTGTCTTTCTTCAGATATCTTGTATTTGTAATTCAGTATATTCTCGTTTTTTATTTATTTGAGGTAAACGTTTCTGCACTTATCATAGCCTGGGTAATGAGCTTAGTCTTTTTAACAATGGCTGTAGTGCCTTCTATTGCATTAATTGAAGTAGGTGTAAGAGGTGAAGTAAGTTTAAAGCTGATGGGTATGTTCTCCGCTAACAGCCTCGGAATCGGGTTGACTTCAATTACCGTTTGGTTTATTAACCTTGTTCTTCCGGCTATTATTGGAAGCATATTATTGTTAAACATCAAAATTTTCACAAAGCGAAACGGGGAGATATAAAACTCTTACTACAAAGTCAAACCATGTCTTTTAACTTAAAATAATTTCCTGGCTTTATTCCTTTTTCCGTTTGTTGCAGATCACAACATTCAATCAGCGGATCGTGTTCAAAGAATAAAATATAATTGTTTAGCGCAGCTTCATTTAAAAATAACTTCTTTTCCTGCAAAGTTGTTAGAGGAAACATATCATAAGCCATCACATAGGGAATAGGAATATGTCCGGCGGAAGGTAAAAGATCAGCCATGTATACAATGGTTCGGCCTTTGTATGTAACCTGTGGGAGCATCATTGCCTCGGTATGTCCATTAACAAAGCGCAGCGAAAGTATATCATTGAACAGAGCGGAGCTTAGAAAATCATCTTGTTGAGGTGGCGTTTCAACACACTTTAGTTGCCCGCTTTCTTCCATTGGTAAAATATTCTCTTTTAAGAAAGAAGCTTTTTCCCTATCATTTGGATGTATTGCCCATTGCCAATGTTTTTCATTGCTCCAGTAAATAGCGTTTTTAAAGGCAGGGACTAATTTATCTCTTTCTCTTATTATTGACCCACCGCAATGGTCGAAATGAAGATGGGTTAATATAACATCTGTTATATCCTTCTTGCTAAAGCCATACTTTGCTAAAGATTTTTCTAGGGTATCATTTCCATGCAAGTAATAATGGCTGAAAAACTTTACATCCTGCTTATTGCCAATTCCGGTATCAATCAGAATTAAACGTTTGCCATCTTCAATCAATAAGCTGCGTAAGGCCCAATTACACAAATTATTTTCATCAGAAGGATTGATCTTGTTCCAAATGCTTTTAGGAACCACGCCAAACATTGCTCCACCATCCAATTTGAAATAACCGGTGTTTATCGAATAAAGGTTCATGCTGCTACAACGCTTTTTCGTTTAGGGTCAACAAATAACAACAAAATGCCTCCAATTATAAAGAATATCATTAAAGCGACTACCGAATATCTCATGCCACCTAAAAATTCGCCTATATAACCAAACGTTAAGGTGCCTAGAACCAGTCCGATTTTTTCACAGATATCATAGAAACTAAAAAATGAAGCTGTATCCTTTGTGGGTGGCAAAAGTTTGGAGTAGGTGGATCGTGACATGGACTGAATTCCGCCCATAACCATTCCCACGCAAAAGGCAAGTAAATAAAACTGCATAGCCGTTTGTACAAAATAAGCAAATACGCAAATGCCAATCCAGATGATGATGATGACACCCAGCGTAAAAATATTTCCGGTGCGTCTCGATAACCTTGAAAACAAAAGAGCCCCGGCAATTGCCACCAGTTGAATAATTACAATGGTGATCATCAGTTGTGAAGATTCAAGCTTTAACTCATCAGAGGCAAAATAAGGGGCCAGGTACATCACCGTTTGAACGCCCATGTTATAGAAGAAATAACTTACCAGGAACCGTTTAGTGATGGGATGATGTTGAAACAGGTTCCACACTTTTTTCAATTCATAAAAGCCATTCACCAAAATGTTATGTTCCGGGTGTTGTTGGGACGGCCTGGAAGCAGGCAGACGATTAAAAGTTATTTGAGCAAAGCCTGCCCACCAAAGTCCAACCGTTAAAAAAGATAAACGAACGGGCCATGGTCCCCAGCCCATGTTCAGGTTATCGTTTACTAGAATTACGGTAAGGCAAGAAATCACTAACAAGACGCTGCCCACATATCCTAAAGCAAATCCCTTAGCGCTAACCCTGTCCTGGTCTTCTTCTGCCGCAATTTCAGGCAAGTAAGCGTTATAAAAAACAATGCTCCCACCAAAGCCTATTGCACCTACTATGGCACAAATAATTCCAAAAGAAATATTGTCTTTTGTCATAAAGGTTAGTCCCACACAGGCCGCTGAGCCGAGGTAGCAAAAAAATTGCATGAATAATTTTTTGCTGCCTTTGTAATCTGCAATGGAAGAAAGAATGGGCGATAAAATAGCAATTACGAAAAAAGAAAAGGAGATCATATAAGAGGCCAGAGCAGACCGGTTGAATGTACGCCCGATAAACTCCACTCGTTCGGGTGCAACAGCAATAAAATAACTGGGAAATATAACCGAAACAATGACTAATGAGTAAGCGCTGTTTGCCCAATCATACATAGCCCAGCCATTGATGATTTTTTTAGAAGCAGTTTGCATTTTTGGTTTAATTAATATCTGTATCTGATAAAGCTACGCCTTACAATTAAAAATAAAAACATCTAAGAACGTTATAAGAAATTCCTGCTTCTATATATTAGTAAACGAATTATCAAATATAGCCAGCCATGAATAGGAATCTGGCTTCATTTAGTAATCACCGTAGAATAATATTATAATAAAACTGACGTCAAGAGTTAGGTATAAAGGAATTCGTCAACCTTCTAAGGCCCCGTCAATCATTTTTTCCAAAGTGCGTAGCCGACCGCTAACATTATCCAGGTTCACCTGGTTAGAGATAGTAGCATTCTGGTCTGTAGCAAACCACACCAACACCATGGCAATGTAATCCTGCATATCCTTGCCGGCAAATTGCGTTTTAAACTCCAGTAGTTTATCATTGATTGTCTTCACGGTTTTGCGTACCACTTCTTCATCATTTGGTTGGATGCGGACGCGGTAAGTTCTATCACCTATAAGAAGATTGAGAGGTATTAGTTCGTCCATAATTAGTGGTAGGTAGCAGGAATCGGGTAATAGGTAAAACTTATCACTCCTTAATCACCACTCACCTTTTTTACTCGCTTAAAAATGAAATACATTTATCAATCTCTTTGACATATTGATTGATTTTTTTTTCAAAATCTTTTTTGTCTTTCGTGCTAAGGCCACCAGAAGAAACTTTAAGTATCATTATTTGTTGCTGCAATTCTTCCAGTTTTTGTTGGGTGACGGTTTCTGCATTCTTTGCCTGCTGCAATTCTTGTTTTAGCCGTTCATTGTCTTTTTGTAAACGGGAGTGCTGCTTCAACAGTTGTTGTAGCTTGTCATTGATTAAATTGAATTGTTGGTCCAGGGTCATTAGGCAGGCGTTATTTTCTTATTTCTGCATTGAGCTCTTTCTCTAAGGTAGTCATGATCTTACTCATCAGGGAATCAATTTCTTTGTCGGTCAATGTTTTTTCTTCATCTAAAAAGGTAAAGTTCACTGCCATCGATTTTTTATCCTTGCCGAACTTTTCACTTTCAAATACATCAAACAATCTTACTTCCTGCAATTTGGCCAGCTTTAATTTGATTAGTTGGTCCTGGATCTCTTTGTACTTCGTAGTTTTTGGAACAACAATGGCCAAATCTCTTTCCATAGGCGGATATTTGGCAATTTCCTTGAATTGTACCTGCCGTCCAGCATATTTTAAAATTTCGTCCCAATAGAAGTCAGCAAAGAAAACAGGTTGTTTAATGTCAAACTTTGACGCTAATGTATTGGCAACCTTTCCCAACGCTGCTACCTTCTTACCATCTACTATTGCCACCAGGCCAGTTTGCAACTCATTGCTTTTTGCACCTTCAAACGAAACGGCTTTTACGCCAAGAGCTGAAAGGACGGCTTCGGCAATACCCTTGATAAAGTAAATATCTGAAGCAATAGCTTTGTTTTTCCAGTGCGTTTCATTTATTTGACCTGTGAGGTACAACGAAAGATGAAAAACTTCATTGTATTTCTCTTCACCGGGTGTTGAATAAGTTTTGCCAAACTCAAAAAATTTCAGGTTGTAATTTTTTCGATTGATGTTGAATGAAATTACTTCCAATGCAGTATGCAACATCGAAGGCCGCATGATATTTAATTCACTACTCAGGTTATTTAATAACCGGACGGTCGTTTTCAATTCTGTTTCGGAAAAAAAAGCAGCGTTTGTTATGGAGTTGGTTAATATCTCGGTAAAGCCAAGGCCTGTCAAAACATTTGAAATCTTTTCTTTTAATTGTTCGGCTTTGTAATTTTCTTCAATGGAAGGAGAAATATTGATATTGCCCGGGATTTCAATGTTGTCAAGACCATCAATTCTTAAAACCTCTTCTACAATATCTGCTGGTAAGGAAACATCCGGCTTATGATAAGGAACACCTATTGTAAGCGTATCTACACTTTCTCTTTCGATTGAAAATCCAAGGCTTTGCAAAATGCTTTTTGTTGTATCCGGATGATAACTTTTGCCGCTAAGTTTTTTCAGGTAATGATATTTAATGGAAACTTCTTTTTTTTCTTGAGGGTCGGGGTACACATCAATAACATCTGAAGCAATGATGCCTCCTGCTATTTCTTTAATCAATATAGCAGCCCTTTTGGCTACGTTTACAGTGTTGGAAATATCAATTCCTTTTTCAAAACGTGTAGCCGCATCAGTGCGCAATCCATGTCGGAAAGAAGTTTTGCGGATGAACACCGGATCGAAGTAGGCACTCTCTAAAAAAATATTAGTTGTTTTTTCTGTAACGCCACTATGCAAACCTCCAAACACCCCCGCTATACACATTGGTTCAACGGCATCGCAGATCATTAGATCTTCGCTGCTTAATTTTCTTTCTTTTTCATCTAACGTAGTGAAAGGCGTTCCGTCTGCCAAGGTTTTTACCATTACCTTTTTTTCTTTTATAGCATCATAATCAAAGGCATGGAGTGGCTGCCCTGTTTCATGGTGAATAAAATTGGTGATGTCTACAATATTATTAATGGGGCGAAGGCCAATTGACTTCAATCGATCCTGTATCCATTTAGGTGATTCTTTTACCTGAACGCCGGCAATACATACTCCGGAGTAACGCTTGCAGGCTTCTTTGTCCTCAACAATTACCTCAACTTCCAGGGATGATGTATCTACTTTGAATTGGCTTTGTGGCAAAATGGGTTTTGCTTCTTTTTTATCGTGATGTGACAGGTAAGCACAAACATCCCTTGCTACTCCCCAATGGCTCATTGCATCCATGCGGTTTGGGGTTAAACCAATTTCATAAATGATATCGCTGTAAGGTCGAAAATATTCTTCTGCACTGGTTCCCACCTGGGCGTCCTGTGGCAATTCCATAATGCCGGCATGTGAAGTTCCAAGGCCAATCTCATCTTCAGCACAGATCATTCCCTGGCTTTCCACCCCGCGAATCTTAGCCACTTTCATCGTTAATGGCTCGCCGGAGTACGGATAAATTGTAGTGCCAACCATTGCCACTACTACCTTTTGCCCTTGTGCTACATTGGAAGCGCCGCAAACAATTTGTAACGGTTCACTTGTGCCTACGGCTACTTTGGCCAGTTTTAATTTATCGGCATTGGGATGTTGCTCGGTTTGTAGTACCTCACCAATTACCAGGCCTTTCAAACCGCCCTTTACTTCTTCAAAGTCCTCCGTTCTCTCAACTTCCAGTCCTACAGATGTAAGAATCTTTGAAAGGCGTTCAGGTTCTATTTGAACAGGCAGGTATTCGCTTAACCACTTGTAAGAAATCGTCATTGATTGAAATAGTTTGTAAGTGAGCAAAGATAAGACCACAGGATAATCAGGAACTTATGTGATAGTTTTTGTAAGGAAAGCTGTTGCAGCACTGGATTTTACTTAACTATATCTATTTGTTGTGTCGTTCACTTGCAGAAAAATTTATTGTGCCCGTCCATGGTAATTAAATGGCTGATCCATATTGGGTAAGGGTTTGAACGCTCAAAAGCGTGGCACAACGGAAGGGCATAGCTCTATCAAAGTTGGTAACATTTAAAAAACGTAATTCAGCAATTCCTTGTCCAGTCCCTGTTTCATTACACAAATACTCGTAAGCGCAAATGACAAACGGGCTCAAAGTCCATTCTGTAGTTCAGACCACATAGCCAAAATATTGAGCACTTATATTTCTTGACAAAATTTGTGCACAAGGCATCAAAAGCTGCGAGAAAAAAACCAATTTTGTGGATATGTCTAAAAGGTCTGTGTATAACTGCTGTGGAGATGTTGGTGTTGCTTGAATATCGTGTTGATTAAAATAATCATCGAATATTTGATTTTATAACTTACGCATGCATTTATATTCGCCGTCTGACTTACTGGGAACATTTAGATTACATACTCATAACAATAAATTAATACCAAAACTAATTGAGGCCCCATAGGTCATTGATCGAAAAATCAATGGTTTAACCTTTATTGACGAAAAACTATATGGATCTTACTAACCTCAACCGCGATAAAAAAAACAGAAGAAAAACGCCCCTGGACTTAAGCACCATGATCTATGGCAAGGTGCCGCCACAGGCAAAAGACCTTGAGGAAGCTGTACTGGGCGCCATCATGCTAGAGAAAAAGGCGTTTGATGCCGTTGTGGAAATTCTAAAACCGGAATGTTTTTATGTAGATGCACACCAGCGTATCTATAGGGCTATGCAAGGGCTGGCCAATAAAAGTCAACCTATAGATATTTTGACGGTGGTGGAGGAATTGAGGACAAGGGAAGAATTGGATTTGGTAGGTGGACCCTATTATGTAACCAAGTTGACGAACGCGGTTGTTTCTTCGGCCAATATTGAAGCCCACTCCAGGATTGTTCTTCAAAAATTTATTCAGCGGGAATTAATACGCATTAGCGGCGAGATTATTTCTGATGCATACGAAGACAGCACCGATGTTTTTGATTTGCTGGATCAGGCAGAAAGCAAGATTTACGAAGTGACTAGTAATCACTTAAAAAACAATTATGAGTCCATTGATTCGGTGCTTGTAAAAACTATCCAGCGTATTGAAGACCTTCGTCACAAAAACGAAGACATTACTGGTGTACCCAGCGGATTTCCTTCACTGGATAGAATAACCTATGGATGGCAAAATACTGACCTTATTATCCTTGCTGCCCGTCCTGCAGTTGGTAAAACAGCTTTTGCTCTAAATCTTGCCCGCAGTGCGGCCTTGCATCCAACTAAATCCACACCGGTGGCATTGTTTTCCCTGGAGATGAGTGCAGGCCAGTTAGTACAGCGTATTCTTGCCGCGGAAAGCGAGATACATCTTGAAAAAATCTCCCGTGGCAAAATGGAAGAACATGAAATGAAGCAGTTATATGCCAAAGGTATTCAGCGCCTGGCGCAGGCACCCATCTATATTGATGATACTGCTGCCCTGAATATTTTTGAGTTAAGAGCCAAATGCCGGCGTTTGAAAAATACCGGTAATATTGGGTTGATCATTATTGACTATTTGCAGTTGATGAGTGGTATCGGAGACAGAAACTCAAACCGTGAACAGGAAATTTCAACCATTTCCAGGTCACTTAAGGGCTTGGCAAAAGAATTACAAGTGCCTATTATTGCTTTATCGCAGTTAAGTCGTGAGGTAGAAAAGCGCAAGGAAGGAAACAAGATGCCGCAATTGAGCGACTTGCGCGAATCTGGAGCAATTGAGCAGGACGCCGATATGGTAATGTTCCTGTACCGTCCCGAGTACTACGATATTACCCAGGATGAAATGGGTGATAATAACCGGGGGGAAACGCATGTAAGAATTGCAAAGCACCGGAATGGCACATTGGAAACGATTAAGCTGAGGGCTTTGCTTCATATTCAGAAATTTGTGGAAGATGGTGGGGGTGATTTTGGGACTGGCTTACCTTCTAACTTCAAACCAGTTTCCGGAATTGATAGCGGTGGTGGTGCCAGAATGTTCATTCAAACAGGAAGTAAGATGAATGATCTGCAGGGTGATGAAGATCCGTTTTAGTACTAACCATTCTTTTATACCTAAAGCTCTATTCCTTATTGCTCGCAGGATTAGAGCTTTTTTTATTTCTTCGCAATATGGCTTTACCTTTTTTTTATGTTGAAAATCTTGAAAGCAATTCTATTGTTTTGGATGAAGAGACATCAAAACATGTGATACAGGTGTTGCGCATGAACAAAGGGGATAGCATTTTATTGACAAATGGTAAAGGAAAAAAAGCAGATGGTGAAATTGTAGACGATAACCGGAAAAGATGTGCTGTGAAAATTACTTCCTTAACTGAGGAAAAGGTCAAAGGACATAGGGTGAGTATTGCTATTTCATTAATTAAAAATTCCTCACGCTTTGAGTGGTTTCTTGAGAAAGCAACAGAGATAGGTGTTAGAGAGATTATTCCGCTTGTGTGTCAAAGAACAGAAAAAGAAAAATTCAGGAAGGAGAGGATGCAGACCATTATTGTAAGTGCTATGTTGCAATCACAACAGTGTTGGATGCCGGTGTTGCATGAACCTGTTGAATTTCCAAAAGCTATTCAACTGGGCCCATTTCAAAAAAAATTTATTGCACATTGTCTGCCTCAACAAAAACAAGCGCTACCGCATTATTCGCCAATTATTACCGATTATTCATCACTCATTCTTATTGGACCTGAAGGTGATTTTACCCCAGATGAAATTCAATCAGCTATTAAAAATAATTTTCTACCTGTTACATTAGGGGCAACAAGATTAAGAACAGAAACAGCAGGTATTGTAGCGGCGGCTTTGCTATATATACAATAGTTAATGTGCAGAGTCAGATACATTTTCTTCCTCTGTCCTTAACATGGGTTCATTTAAGCGTACAACTTTTCTCCTTGCATTCTTTTTTCGCATTACCATATTTAATACCTCAACAATAAACGAAAAGGCCATACCGAAATAGATGTAATTTTTCAAATGAAGATTTCCGGCGCTTTCTGCATCCCATCCCTCAATAACAAGACTTAACCCGATCATTACTAAAAAGGAAAGGGCCAGCATTTTTAGTGTGGGATGCTTATGAATAAAAGCTGAGATCTTCGGGCTAAATAAAAACATAACCAGCATAGCAATGATTACTGCAGCGATCATAATCTCGACATACTTAGCTGTTCCGCCAGCTGTAATAACACTGTCGAACGAAAAGACCGTATCAATAAGCATGATCTGGACTATAGCTTGCCCAAGGGATAAATAAGTGGGATTGCTTACATATCCATCCATATCCTCTCCCTCCAGTTTCCCATGAATTTCTTTTACGGATTTGTAAATGAGGAACAAACCACCAACAAGCATTACAAGACTTGCCAGGTCAAATCCTTTACCAAACAAAGTGAATAAAGATTTGCCTCTTTGCGACAATAGCCAGGTTAATCCCAAGAGCAAAATGCTCCTGGTAATAATACCTCCTATCATCCAGGCCCTGCGGGCTTTAGGGCGGTTCTCACCTTTGAGCCGGTTAATAATAATGCTTACGAAAATGACATTATCAATACCTAAAACAACTTCTAAAATAACCAGGACAATAAAACTGATCAGACTTTCAGTGGTAAGTAAGTGTTCCATTTGCGTAAATAAGTGATTACAAAATTTCCTTACAAATTCTTTTTACAATAAACGGGCCTTCGTAAATAAAGCCGGTCCACACTTCAACAAGCTGGGCGCCTGCAGTTAATTTTTGCTGGGCATCTTTCCCGGTAAAAATTCCGCCACTGCCAATAACTGGTATCGTTCCCCGCGTTTTTTCGTGTATGTATAGAGTGATTTCAGTGGAACGGTTTTGCAAAGGTTCACCACTTAAACCACCAGGTCCAATATTTTGGAGTTGTGAGGGATCCGTTTTAAGACCAGTCCTATTAATGGTAGTATTTGTTGCCACCAGCCCATCTAAATTAATTTCCGTGGCCAGATCAATCACATCATCGATCTGTGGCCAGGTGAGATCGGGCGCAATTTTTAAAAGAATGGGTTTTTGTTGCCGTAAATTTTGATTCAGCTGCTGCAAATGAGTTAGAATTTTTTTAAGGGCTTGTTTTTCCTGTAGCTCACGCAGGCCGGGAGTATTGGGAGAGCTTACATTCACAACAAAAAAATCAACATATGGATGTAAAGACCTGAAACAAATTTCATAATCTTTCCAGGCATCTTCGTTCGGGGTTGTTTTATTCTTGCCAATATTGCCGCCAATAATAAGTTTTAAGTCCTGGGTTCTGAGTTTTGAGTTTTGGGTTTTCCAGGTTTTTAACCTGCAGGCGATAATATCAACGCCATCATTATTAAAACCCATTCTGTTAATAAGCGCCTTATCGGTAGGTAAACGAAATAATCTTGGCTTGTCGTTACCCGACTGTGAACGTGGAGTAACAGTACCGATTTCAATGAATCCAAAACCTAAAGTTTCTAATTCTCTTATATATCGTGCATTCTTATCAAATCCTGCTCCCAAGCCAACAGGGTTTTTAAAATTCAGCCCAAAAATGTTTTTCGATAAACTGGGATCAAAAACACTGAACTGGTTGTAAATAAGTTTCCTGATGAAGCCAATCGAACATAAAACTTTCAGCATGTTCATGGAAAAGTAGTGAGCAGTTTCCGCGGGCAAGAGGAATAAAACCTTTAGGGCGATCTTGTACATGGGTTGGCGAAGATAAGAATTGAAGAATTTAAGCTTTTCTAAATTGGTTGTTGATGCAACTATTAAAGGAATTGCTTAATTTTAAGTTCAATATTTAAACCATGCAGGAAGCATATATAGTAGCGGGATACAGAACAGCAGTGGGAAAAGCAAAACGCGGGGGATTCCGCTTTTATCGCCCTGATGATCTGGCCATTGACCTTATCAAGGGATTATTAGAATCAGTACCTCAACTGGATAAAAACCTGGTTGATGATGTGATTGTAGGCAACGCTGTGCCGGAAGCAGAACAAGGCTTACAGGTTGGTCGTATTATCGCCGCAAGAGCTATTGGTTACGATGTTCCGGGAATGACAGTAAACCGTTATTGTGCCTCAGGGCTTGAAACAATAGCTATTGCTACTTCCAAGATTCGCATGGGTATGGCTGAGTGCATTATTGCTGGTGGTACAGAAAGTATGAGCATGGTGCCAACGGCAGGTTGGAAAACAGTGCCCGCTTATTCAATAGCTAAAGACGATCCTGATTATTATCTGAGTATGGGCTTAACAGCCGAAGCTGTGGCCAAAGAATATAAAGTAAGCCGTGAGGAACAGGATGAATTTTCCTATCATTCACATCAAAAAGCATTAAAAGCGATTACTAGCGGTACTTTAAAGGAAGGCATTTTGCCTATGCCTGTGGAAGAAGTATACCTGGATGAAAAAGGTAAAAAACAAAAAAGAACTTATGTGGTGGATACCGATGAAGGACCCCGTGCAGATACTTCGATAGAGGCTTTAGCTAAGTTAAAGCCTGCTTTTGCGGCAGGTGGTGCGGTTACTGCTGGTAATTCTTCCCAAACCAGTGATGGAGCTGCTTTCGTGATTGTGATGAGTGAACGTTTGATGAATCAACTAGGCCTGAAACCTATCGGCCGCCTGGTTGCTTGCGCTTCCGCCGGCGTGGATCCAAGAATTATGGGAATTGGACCCGTTGCCGCTATTCCTAAAGTGATGAAGCAGGTAAATATGAACCTGGGAGATATTGACACAATTGAATTAAATGAAGCCTTTGCCTCACAAGCTATAGCTGTTATCAGGGAAGCAGGCCTTAACCCTGAAATTGTGAACCCTAATGGCGGTGCAATTGCCTTGGGGCACCCGCTTGGTTGTACCGGAGCCAAGCTTACCATACAGGTTTTGAATGATCTTAAAAAAGCTAACAAGAAATATGGAATGGTAACCGCCTGTGTGGGTGGTGGACAAGGCATAGCCGGAATTATAGAGCGTCTGTAGATGTGTTATCCACCGTGTGTTTTTACATTAGTATCCGTATGCTTTCTTTAGGTTGTGAAAAACTTATAAGAGAAAAACTTGATGCAAAAAAGAAATATGGTTAAGTTTGGTTCCCACCAAAAACTTACCTATGACCCAGACCACCACCTCCAAAATTTTATACGTTGATGATGACACTGATGATTGCTATTTTTTAGGTCTTTCTTTAACAGAAACAGGAGCAAACGCTGATCTTGTTTGCGCTGCTGATGGTGAAGAAGCAATCAACTATTTGAATTCGGTAAACAAATCTGAATTGCCCTCTCTTATTATTCTCGATTTAAACATGCCCAAATGGGACGGTCGAGAAACACTTAATTATTTAAAAAAGCAACCACATCTTGCCAATATTCCCGTAATAATTCTTTCTACTTCAGAAAACCGGCTTGACCAGGAGGCTTGTGCTAAACTGGGCGCCTCTTCTTACTATAAAAAGCCATATCACTTTGAAGGTTATAAGGAAATCATAAGTAAGTTTATGCCATTCCTTGGGGTTTCATAATGCGTTAGACGATTAGTATAATTGTTTTCGCAGCTTTGTTGCAATTGGTTTATCTTGCCTTTTAATTTACTGGCTTATATAGCCGGGAAAAGAAGCAATTTGCAATTAACGACATCTATAAGAAAATTTTTAGCCTTTGCGTTGTTGGTTGTTTTTACGATCAGCATTGCCCCCAAATCTTACTTTCATGATGTAATTGCAAACCACAAGGATGTTGTTTCCTGCGATCATCCTGAACAGTCTTCTTCCTGCTTACATAGCAAAGCGTTCCATTGCCACTTTGATGACTTAGTAGTAACAACGTCTTTTCTTTTTGAAAAAAATCTGTATTTATTTATTCTTATTCCTACCAATAGAGATAAGGAACCTATCTATGTGTCACCCTATCCGCAGTATTCGTTCTCTCAAAGCGTAGACAGGGGACCACCGGCAATCTAGCTTTTGCAGCATAAGTTTTGATATTCTATTTTTTACTTGATTAAGATTCATGAAAAAGCTATTTCTTTTATTTGTTGGTGTATTCACCCTATTCATTTGCTGGGGCCAGGTCAAAGTCCGCACGCAGCTTTCCGGGAAAGTAACGGATGCGAAAACGGGAGATCCTTTGCCCGGAGCCACTATTATTCTTTCAGATTCCAGAACAGGAACTACTTCAGATACTTCCGGTTATTATATTTTAAGAAACATTCCTCTTGGCCATACGGTTATAGAAGTTTCTTATGCTGGATATAAGACGCTTGTTGAGCACCTGGATCTTACGGGCAACAATGAACATAATATTACATTAAGTTCTACCATTATTGTAAATGAAGGGGTTACTGTAACCGCTGTCGGCGGCGCTACCAGTATCCGCAAAGCTCCTATTCCCATAACAAAAGTCAATAAAACAGAGCTGCTTTCAACGGCTTCCACCAACATCATAGATGCACTCACGCGTCAGCCCGGCGTAAACCAGTTATCAACAGGACCTGCCATTTCAAAACCTATCATCCGGGGATTAGGATATAATCGTTTGGTAGTAATAAACGACGGCGTGCGGCAGGAAGGACAACAGTGGGGTGATGAACATGGAATTGAAATTGATGAAAACAGTGTAAGCCGTGTAGAAATCGTAAAAGGACCCGCGTCACTCATTTATGGAAGTGATGCTATGGCGGGAGTAATCAATATCATTACAACAACGTCAGCCCCAAACAATTCCATTAAGGGAAATATATTGTCCAGTTATCAAACCAACAATAAACAACGTTCTTTGTTTGCAGGTGTGAGCGGTAATACTAACGGATTTAATTGGGGAGCCTGGGGTGATTATAAAGCAGCCGGTGATTATAAAAATAAATGGGATGACAGGGTATTTAATTCAAAATTCAACGAACGCAATTTTGGAGCGAATATCGGCTACAACGGGGCCTGGGGTTTTAGTCATTTTATCGTAAGCAGCTTTAATCAAAAGCTGGGGGTAATAGAAGGCGAGAGAGATATGAATGGAAATTTCATTAAAACATTGCCTGGAGGCGCTGAGCAAACAGTCACCGAAAATGATTTTAAAGGTACAAATCCACAGATTCCTTACCAGGATGTACAGCACCTGAAGTTCACCACCGATAACAGCTTTAAGGCAGGAAGTGGAAAGATAACGCTCAATATGGGGTGGCAACGAAACCAGCGTAAAGAGTTTGGAAATCCGGATGACCCTGAAGAAAAAAGTTTACATTTTGATTTGAAAACAATCAACTATAACACGTCCTATCATTTTGATGATAAAAATGGGTGGACTACTTCTATTGGCATAACAGGTATGGCTCAAAATAATAAGAACAAAGGAGTAGAAGTATTGATACCCGAATATAACTTGTTTGACATTGGAGGTTTTGTTTATTCTCAAAAAACAATTGGAAAGTCAACTGTAAGTGGTGGCATCAGGTATGATAACCGTTCCCTGGATTCTAAGCAATTTGAAGAAGGTGGCAATATAAAGTTTGGAAGTTTTGAAAAAAGCTTTAGAAATATGTCTGGAAGTGCTGGAGTAAGTTATGCTGCTACAGAAAAATTCTTAGTAAAACTCAACCTGGCAAGAGGCTTCCGTGCACCAAGCGTTCCTGAATTAGCTTCTAATGGTACACACGAAGGAACCAACCGTTATGAATACGGAAACAAGGACTTGAAGTCGGAATCTTCCTGGCAAGGTGACTTAGGGACGGAACTTAATTCGGAGCACGTATTGTTTACCGCTAATGCATTTTATAATAGCATCAACAATTTTATTTTTTACAGCCGCCTTGGAACTGCTAGCGGAAGTGATTCGGTGGTAGATGTTGGCGGAGACCTGATTCCAGCTTTCCAATTTGGTCAAAGAGATGCCAACCTTTACGGTGGCGAAGTTTTAATAGATATACATCCACATCCATTGGACTGGCTGCATTGGGAAAACACTTTATCCTATGTAAGAGGCCGGTTTGTAAGCCCTATTGAAGGAACTAATAATGTACCATTTATTCCCGCCACACGATGGATCAGTGAATTGAGAGGCGAATTTTTAAAGAACGGGAAAGCCATAAAAAACCTTTCTGTACATTTTGAGGTAGATCACACATTTAACCAGAATAAACCTTTTACAGCTTTTGACACGGAAACCGGCACTCCGGGTTATACACTACTTAATGCAAGCATAAGCACTGATATCAGCAGCAAAAACAAAACCTTGTTTAGCATATATTTCCTCGGAAATAACCTGGCTGATATTGCATATCAAAGTCATTTAAGCCGGTTAAAATATGCCGATGTTAACCAGGTTACCGGAAGACAGGGAGTTTTTAATACCGGTAGGAATTTCATGGTTCGGTTGAATATTCCACTGTCATTCTAAATCTAATAAAAGCTCCATGAACATGGCGTTTTTATTTTTAGTTATTGGCAGGATTGGGCGCCGTTATATTTTTTCTTTCACCAATTTGCTGTCGCCACATGGCGTAGTATAATCCTTTTTCAGACAAAAGGTCTTCATGTGTGCCTGTTTCAATGATAACTCCTCTTTCTAAAACATAGATCCTGTCTGCATGCATGATCGTAGAAAGGCGATGTGCTATCAGAATAGTGATCTGGTCATTAAAAGAAGAAATACTACGAATGGTTTTGTTGATCTCTTCTTCGGTTAATGAATCTAATGACGACGTAGCTTCATCAAACATCAACAACTTTGGTTTACGAAGCAAGGCTCTTGCAATACTTAAACGCTGCTTTTCACCGCCGGATAATTTCAGTCCTCCTTCTCCAATCATAGTTTCAATTCCTTTTTCAGTACGCATTAAAAGCTTTTGACAGGAGGCTTTATTCAAGGCATCGAGCAGCTCTTCTTCCGTGGCATCCGGATTTACAAAAAGCAGGTTCTCTTTAATGGTACCACTAAATAATTGTGTGTCCTGTGTTACAAACCCAATCTGGTTTCGGAGGTCATCAAAGTGTATGGTGTTTTCGTCGTTGCCGTTGTAAAAAATATTTCCTTCCTGGGGGCGATACAGGCCTACCAATAATTTCATTAAGGTTGATTTGCCTGCACCGGATGGCCCCACAAAAGCAATGGTTTCTCCTTTTTGCGTTTTGAAATTTATATTGTCAATAGCCTTGTGCATGGCTGTCTGATGTTTAAAACTCACATTCCTAAACTCGAGTTCTTTAATAGGCCCAAGGTGCTTTGGACTGGCTGGCATCGATTCAGGCTTCTTGGACATAAGGGTCTGGAAATTGTTCAATGAAGCTTCAGCTTCGCGGTAACTTAAAATGATGTTACCAATTTCCTGCAAGGGCCCAAATACAAAAAAAGAGAAGATTTGCATAGTAACCAGTTCTCCTGCGGTTAGCTTGTCTTGAAAAACTACCCACATCAACATAAATAGAATTACCTGGCGTAGCGTATTGACAAACGTGCCCTGCACAAAACCAATACTTCTGATCCGTTTCACTTTGGTTAATTCAAGTCCCAAAATCTTGTAAGTATTTTTATTGAGGCGTTCTATTTCCTGGCCCGTTAACCCCAGGCTTTTTACCAGCTCAATATTGCGAAGGGACTCTGTAGTGGTGCCTGCAAGTGAGGTTGTTTGCGCTACAATGGTTTTTTGAATTGTTTTTACTTTTTTGCTTAAAAGATTGGAGATAACCATGAGCAATCCAATACCTCCAAAATAAATTAAAGGTAAAGACCAGTGAATTTGAGACGCAAAAATGGCCACAAAACAAATGCCTATGATAACCGTAAAAAGAATGTTTACAAAATTATTCATGAATCGCTCTGTATCTGTTCTTACTTTTTGCAGAATGCTTAAAGTTTCTCCACTGCGCTGATCTTCAAACTCCTGGTAGGGGAGTTTCATAGCATGTTTTAAACCATCAGTAAAAACCTTGGCGCCAAACTTTTGAACAATCACGTTTAAACAATAATCCTGGAAGTTTTTGGCAATGCGGCTTATCATAGCCACGGTAATAGAAGCAAGTAAAAGCCAGATAACACCATAAATAATTTGGGGCTCTCCTGCTTTATTATAATCGACAGTGTTGGTAGTAAAAAGGAAATCATGCCAGTTGAAGGGTGTCTTGTTTTGATGAAAGGTGGCAAGGTTGATGAGCCTTCCAAAAATAATAGGGTCTGCCAATGAAAAACCGATATTCATAGCAGCTAGTACTAATACCACAATTACCAATGTTCTATAGGGCCTGAGATAGCGAAGTAAGATTTTCATGATGCGAAGCTCCTTTAAAATTTCTTTTCGTATTGCCTAATGTTCCAATTCTTCCCTGCAATGACCTGCAGCCATTTTTTATAAAATGGTAAGGCTTCAAAAGAATTCTTCTGCTTTTGAATTGTGGCAGCATCTAAATGATGTACTAACTTAACTAAATTAGGGACGCTTTCTTCTTCATTTCTTTTGAAAAAAAGCCGGAGCAATTGCCGGAATTCCTTTAAATTTTGATAATCATAAACAAATTCATCACAGGTTTTTACTTCACCTATCTTCTGAAAGCAATAGCTAAAGGCAAATGAAGTTATGACCGGTTTCTGAAATTGTTTATAAGCAACATCGGCTAACTCCAAAACGCTATCTGGTATCATTTTATATTTACTGCTGATCCCTAATACACTGGCGCTCCACATTTTCAGGCCCTGAGCAGAAAGAGTGTCATCATTCTGCTTTATAGAGCCGCTTGCCAGGAACTTGTTTAATTTTATAAGGTCAGGATTAGTGGATTTGTTGATAATGCCCATGCCGCTATGCATAAAAAAACTACCTTTTTGTATCTCGTCAAAAATGCTTTCGAGCGGTGCTTTTATATAAGTGTTAGCATCAGTGTATAGGATGTTTCCGTCAATATGGGCAATTACCTCTGATATGATTTGAATTATAACCCGCTGATAAAATCCTGTTTCTCCTTTCCATTCTTTTAATTGTATTTGTGAAACTTCTTTTATTTCAAATTGATGAAAAAAGGGTATAAAAGATTCAAACAGTGCAGGCCGGTCCGTGTACACGAATACAGCAATATTGGCCGGTGGGTTTAAATTATAAACTTCCAGGTATTTTAATAAGGTATAGCGGCAGGCATTAACCTTATCAATATGTTGACACGCTTCCAAAAGCAAAACGTTTGTCATAGCTACTAAAGTTAAGCATAGATCAAATGTTACATGCAATTTTAGCTACTTGTAAATAAGTTTGAATTCCGCGGGCTATGAGTAATACAAATGCAGCAATTGATCAAATAATGAGTAACATTTTTTTATACAACCGGCTAACACGCAAATTCCAAACACAAACACAATGTCATTGAGGGAAAAACGGACCATCATCTTACATATTTTTCCTTATCCATAAAGAGCCTACTCCATTATTTTTATTTTTTTTCAAAACAGGGCAGGCTTGTAGAAATTCGTCTTTATAAAAGTTCAATAAGTAATGGTTGGCTAACAGAATTTTGAACGATTGGTTATAACTTAAAAAAGCTTCTACCAGGTACTGCTCATTCCACATCCTTCTCTCTTTTATCCATTCTAAAGGATAGTGAAAAGGTGTAAATACATCGTGTATATGGATAATAACACCCTTATTTAAGCTGGGAAGAATATCCAGGTACTCATAAAGTACATCTCCTTCAGGACGTATGACATGACTTGAGTCAATGAATAAAATGTCATTTCCCTGCAGTTGCTTAAAGAAGTTTAGATCAATCGATTCTACTTTCTGTCTCATTATTTTTAAACCGGTGTTTTCAAGCCATGGCATTTCATAAGGTTCTATGCAAGTGATATTGCAATCATTATTCTGTTGCTTGTTTTTCATTTTGGCTTCCAATGCCATTTTTGTAGAATTTCCACTGCCAATCTCTATAATTTGTTTAGGCTGAAAGAGTCGGATCATATTGTAGTACATTTCTGCATCTCCGGCAGTATAGGTATCGTTTTTGAAAGAGTACCTGCTCTTATCTTCATCCTGCTGAATTTCAATTTGAAGAAGTTCCTTTTGGTAGTCAAACGACCTTAAAAGGCTTAATTGTGCCTGTGGATCTAAATCAATTGTAGTAAGCAGTCTTGGCTTTATGTATTTCTGTTCGTCAAAATCTTTTCCTGGAATAACAAAAGGATTATAATAATGATGCAATACAGGGTAAACTCCCAACTTAACAAAAAGCTTATCTAATACCGGGTAATAATGAAATGGCCTTTTAGGAAGTATTTTTAGCAAAAGCACAACTAATGCTATTAAAGGATAAAACAAAATACTTAGTATGCGTTGCATGCACGATTTTTTTCAAAAATACCCTTTAAAGAATACCGGAAACTCAAATTATCTAGATCAGTCAAAGTTCTGGATCATGTTATTGAATGCACCGGTCAGCCTCATTTACGTTGCTACAACAGGTAGATAAATGATTAGAAAGAACTACACTTTTACAACGTGTTACCTAATTGGTGGAACTCAATTATATTGCCTTTTATATGAAGCAGGTTTTGGTAGACATGCACCGGTTAAAATATCATCCGTTTAATGGGCTATATAGGTTTTCAACTGAATTAGGACAGGCATTATCAAAAAGGGAATGGAAAGATTTGCAACTTAATTTTTATGTTCCAAAAAAAAGCATAGGAGTTTTTGGCAACAACATATCGTATATAAAACATAGGTCAATAGATAAATATTATCGTTTTGGTACCTCAAAATTCGATGTATGGCATGCTACCACTACCTTATCCTGGTACAGGCCTTTTAACAACCGCACAAAGTTTGTTTTCACCTTACACGATCTGAATTTTTTAGAAGAAGAAGAAAAAAACAAAGGACACCGGACCAGGTATTTACGCCTGATCAGGCAGAGAGCTGAAAGAGCCGATTTTATAACTTACATATCGGAGTACACCCGTCAATATGTTCAGGAATACCTCGATATAAAAGACAAACCAGGTAAGGTCATTTATAATGGCTGTAATCTGCCCTCTAATACAAACTTTGCACCTCCGGCCGACCTACCAGGCAAACCTTTCTTATTCAGCATCGGCTTGTTTATGTCCCGTAAAAATTTCCATGTATTACCTTATTTGTTACGCAACAATGATTATGAACTGATATTGGCTGGCATGAATGACCTTCCTTACAAGGAGGTTATTTTGCAGGAAGCAAAAAAGTTTGGAGTAGATAGCAGGGTTAGAATGATAGGTGCCATCAGTGAGCAGGAAAAATTCTGGTACTATCAAAATTGTGAAGCATTTGTTTTTCCCAGCATTGGCGAAGGCTTTGGGCTGCCTATTATAGAAGCTATGTGGTTTGGTAAACCCGTTTTTTTATCGACGGCAACCAGCCTCCCGGAGATAGGAGGAAATGCGGCTTATTATTTTAAAAGTTTTGACCCTTCCGATATGCAGTCAACCTTCGAAAAAGGAATGCAGCATTATTACGAAACGCAACCCCAGCAATTAATAAAACAAAGAGCGGCATTTTTCAGTTGGGATAAAGCAGCGAAAGAATATACTGATGTATACAGGACTTTATGAACCAATCGCCATTAATATCCATTGTTCTTTGCAGTTATAACGGAGAACGTTTTATCAAAGAACAAATAGATTCTTTACTTCAACAAAGTTACCCAGACATTGAAATTGTGATTTCAGATGATGCTTCAACGGACGGTACACAAAAGATTTTGGAAAGCTTTAGAAGTTGTTCAAACATTTATCTTTTTTTAGGAACACAAAATAGAGGTCCTATTGAAAATTTTGAATTTGCGGTGGCACAGGCAAAAGGGGATTACATTGCTTTTTCAGATCAGGATGATATATGGTTACCGCAAAAAGTTCAAACCCTGTATGAACATATAAATCAACACCTGTTAGTTTATTCTGATAGTGAATTAATTGATGAGTCTGGCCAACCTTTAGCTAAAAAGTTGTCTGGCTTTCGTAACATGTACAGTGGTACAGAAACAAAGGGGTTTATTTTATCAAACGTAGTATGGGGGCACACAATGATGGTTCAAAAAAAGTTTCTTTCTGACGTTCTCCCTATACCTGAAGGAGTTCCTCATGACATTTGGATGGGTTTTAAAGCCGCAGCAACAAGTGGTATCTCGTATTTAGATATTCCATTGACAAAATACCGTCAGCATTCTGCTACCTTAACCAAAACTATTGCACAAAAAACAGCAACGAGAAATAGAACAAGGCGTTACGAGGATTTTGAAAGACAGTTATACTGGATTGGCATCATGAAAGCACACGTAAAGCAGGAAGAATATTTTTTTTATGAGCGTTTTTATGAGCTATATGAGACAAAAAGGCATGGGAAATTTGCTTGGTCCTTGTTTTTCTTTTTTATTAGGCACAGGGAAGAATTGTTTCGGTTTACCCGGAAGAACCTTTTTAGCCAGGTGATTGAAATAATGAAGCAATGCCGGGGCGAACGCCGCTATTAAGGCTTGCGTAAATAAAAGGCAGCCGTATCACCGTTGTTTTTCTGATTCTCTATAGAAATGGTTCTCTTAAAATCTTCGATCTGGTCTTTAGAAAAAATGCTGTTTGATTTACCCATCATTCGGCTATTGGACGCATGCAGCGGAATGCCTAATTTATATTGCTCACTGCTCCAGATAACATAATCACTGCTGTCATACTCCACTTTTTGAATAAGGAAACCAGCTTGTTCTGCCAGCGTCCGCATTCCGTTTTCGGAAGGGATAAAAATATGCCGTGGAGCATCAATACCGCACCAGTATGTTCCATATTTGTGCCATCCATAGTTACCCATAACAGGAATGCGGACCAATAAATCTTTTCCGCTTTTCAAAAGTTCAAAAGCTTTTTTTAACGCCTGTTGTGGTTGAAACATGTGTTCAAGAGAATGATGCATCATTATAAGATCAAACTGCTGATGAAGGTCAAAAATTTCCTTTTTATAGAGCTTGATAATACCCTCGTCATAGTCTTTATCAATGAATGGGTCAATGCCTGTAAGATTTTTAAAACCTATTCTGTACAATTGTGTAAGCAGGCTTCCATTGCCGCAACCTACATCCAAAATGGCATCCTCAGGTACCGCGTTAGCATTTCGCATCCAGTGATAATGTTCGGGCACTTTATAACCTATAGAAAGCAGCTTGCCCAAAAATTTATTTTTTCCATATAAAAGATACGAGGCTTTAACAGACTGCAATACGCCCGGCTCTTTTACATCTTTCCTTTTCCTGGTAAAAGAATAATAATTCTCATTTGGATAGTATCTAGAAAAATCTGAAGGAGGATTTACCAATTGCATCGAGCCACATTGGCTGCATAGCTGGTAAGAAAAAGTTTCCTGAAGTCCTAGTTGTAATTCTTTAACCAAAAATGATTGGTTGTCTTTGTTATTCTGACAAATAAGACAAGGTGTATTCACATTTTAATAATATGCCTGCGAAGTTATGTTTCCTGTTCTTAAGTGGCAACAATGGGCTTTTAAGTAAAACCAGTATCTATAGAAGCCATATTCTTGTGAGAATTCTGCTTATTGAGAAAAAAGCAAGCGTAAATAATTACTTATCCTGCCCATCCTTCACGGTCAAGGCTCCGGTATTGTATGGCTTCTGCGAGGTGCTCAACTTTAATATCATCACTTTGTGACAGATCTGCAATTGTTCTGGCCACTTTTAAGATCCGGTCATAAGCCCTGGCGGAGAGATTTAGTTTTTCCATAGCTACTTTCAATAAATTTTGACCCGCAGTATTGATCACGCAAATTTCTTTCAGCATCTTACTGCTTATTTGCGCATTGCAATAAATGCCTTCATAAACCGCGTACCGCTTTTCCTGTATTTCCCTCGCCTTTATCACCCTGTCACGAATTGCGGCAGAATTTTCCTGTTTTTTGGTAGAAGAAAGTTCACTAAAAGCAACCGGTGTCACTTCTACATGCAAATCAATCCTATCCAATAAAGGCCCTGAAATTTTATTGAGGTATTTCTGTACGGCTCCAGGTGGGCAAGTGCATTCTCTGTCCGGGTGATTATAATAACCGCATGGGCATGGATTCATGGAAGCAATAAGCATGAAACTGGCCGGGAAATCGACGGCTACCTTTGCCCGGGAGATAGTCACTCTTCTTTCTTCCATAGGTTGCCGCATTACTTCCAGCACCGTTCTTTTAAACTCGGGCAATTCATCTAAAAACAAAACTCCATTATGTGCCAAAGAAATTTCGCCTGGCTGCGGAATGCCCCCGCCTCCAACTAAGGCCACATCGCTAATGGTGTGATGAGGACTTCTGAATGGCCTTTTAGAAACAAGAGTAGAGTT
>DAIQPL010000156.1:0-9060 GCA_036787395.1 Flavisolibacter sp.
TTCTCCTTTTATTTGTTGCAAGCTTACAGGAGTTTTTAATTTCTTAACCGGTTTTAGATCTACCACTACCCAGGCATCATCATCTGTAGTTGGATCCTGGTAAGCTTCTTTTACCACTTTGGCAATGCCAACGATGTCCAGGCCTTCGTTGCTATGATAAAAGAAAACTTCATCTCCTTTTTTCATCGCTTTTAAATGGTTGCGGGCTGCATAATTACGAACGCCGTTCCAAAACGTTTGTCCTTCTTTTTGAAATTGGTCCCAACTATATGCAGAAGGTTCAGACTTTACCAGCCAGTAGGCCATAACGTTAAACATTTGAAGTGCAAGAATAAAATATTTTGAACAACTAAATCCAGAATTTTTCGGCCTGCGTAATTATTCCTGTATTTCAAAAAGAAACAAACAACTATTCTAAATTAAAAATTCCCAGAATGAAAAAAATTTCGATAGCAGTGTTACTGCTTGCCAGCACTATCTTAACGCAAAGTGTCAATGCCCAGGACAAAATGAAATCTGAAATGACAGTTGAAGTAGGTGGTGCACCCATGTATCCTTCTAAAAACATTGTTCAAAATGCGGTAAACTCAAAAGACCATACCACTTTGGTAGCAGCAGTAAAAGCCGCAGGCTTAGTGGAAACTTTAGAAGGTAAAGGTCCTTTTACTGTATTTGCGCCTACAAATGCAGCGTTTGAAAAACTGCCTGCCGGTAGTGTTGAAAATCTTGTGAAGCCTGAAAATAAGACTGCGCTCACTAATGTACTTACGTATCATGTTATAGCAGAAAAGTTAGACAGTAAAGAATTAATGAAATGGATAAAGAAAGGGAAAGGAACGGCAGAATTAACCACGGTTGAAGGGGGGAAATTATGGATCATGCAAAATATGGATGGCCTGTGGGTAAAAGATGAAAAAGGAACAACCGCCAGGATTACTATTAAAGATGTAATTCAAAGCAATGGTGTCATCCATGTTGTTGATACCGTGTTGATGCCTAAATAAATTATTGGTAAGACATCCAAAAACAAAATCCATACGTATATAGAATTGTATTTCGTATGTGCAGGGCAAACAGCCGGTCTCGTTGAATTGAGGCCGGCTGTTTTATTTACCAGCCGTTTACCAGTACGTCTGCAATGTGAAGCGTTTTTAAATTGTGCTTTTTGTTATCAATATAACCTTGCAAATGCATAAGGCAGGAAAGATCTGTTGAGATGATATATTCGGCTCCTGTAGCTAAGGCATGTTCCACTTTTTGTTCCGCCATCCCAATTGAAATGGGTTCAAACTTTACAGCGAAGGTTCCCCCAAAGCCACAGCAGGTTTCCACATCTTCCATTTCTACTATTTGCAAACCCCTGACATTCGTAAGTAATTGACGCGGCTCATTTTTGATCTTGCATTCTCTTAAACCCGCACATGAATCGTGGTATGTTGCCTTGCCGTTTAGTGTTGCCGCAAAATCCGTAATACCTAATTTATTTACCAGGAACTCGGAAAGTTCAAATGTATTTTGCCCCATTGCTTTTACTTTATTATGCAAAGAGGAGTTCTCAAACAGCTTAGAATAATAATTTCTTACAAACCCAACACAACTCGCACTGGGTGCTACAATAATTTCCTCTGAAGCAAAATCTTTTAAAAACTTGGCGCATACTTCTCTTGCATCATCCCAAAAACCGGCATTGAAGGCGGGTTGCCCGCAACATGTCTGGTTGGCATTATAAACAACATTGCACCCGGCTTTCTCCAACACCTTTATCATGTTGAAAGCCGTTTGCGGATATAATTGATCTACAAAACAGGGAATAAAAAGTTGAACCTTCATTTTAAAAGTTTCCTTCCTTCCATTGCTGGTTGAGCACCATCATCTTCAGGGCCGTTATGGCCGCCTCTTCTCCCTTATGTCCGTGTTTGCCTCCAATCCTTTCTTTTGCCTGCTCTATGGTATCAACCGTTAATACACCAAATATTGTGGGCACTTCAATAGTAAGATTTAACTGGGTGATTCCATTTGTTACAGACTGGCATACATAATCAAAATGGGGTGTATCGCCTCGTATAATGCAAGCGAGTGCAATAAAAGCAGCGGGTGCATTAGAACTGCCCCAACACTGCTGAATAGCAAATGGAATTTCTATGGCACCAGGAACTACAATTGTTTTTGATAAAACCCCATATTGTTCCAATACTTTTTTACAACCTTGTTCTAATTCATCAATGATAGTAGCATTCCATTCTGTTTTCACCAAAACAACAAGGGCATCCTTCAATTGTTGGATGCCCTCGACGGCTTGTAATAGCTTACTGTTTGAAATGTCAGCCATTTATAAGTTTTACTCTACAGTATATACGCCTGCTTGCGCCAGGTACTTATCAGCGTCCTGTGAATATTGGGTTTGAGGATATTTCTTCTTCACCTCTTTATATAATTCGATCGCCTCTTTTTTATCGTTTAATACACGATCAGCAAAGTAAGCGGCCATAAATAAATATTCTGAAGAACTTTGCTCGTCGGTTTCAAACTCATGCGCCGCTTTTTTATAATAACTTAAAGCATCTGAGTTTTTATTCTGATCAGCATAAGCATCAGCTAAAAGCTTATAAGCACGGGCTTTTACCTGTGCAGCATCAGTATCAAAATCTTTCAGGTATTTAATTGCTTTTGCATAATCGCCGGTCCTTAAATAAGCAGTGGCTGCATAAAACTTAGCCATATTACCCGCTTTGGTGCCACCATACTGGCTGATCACTTTCTCAAAACCGGGATACTGACCATCTCCTTTCAAAGCTTTATTCAAAGAATCCATGCGGTAATATTCTTCTGCTTTGAAAATAGCTTCAGCCGCTTTCTTTTCTTTGGGCGCACTAATAAGGTATTTATAAGCAAGGTAAGCACCGCCTAATAGAATAACAGCAGCAGCTACAATTAAGATGGGACGATTATAATTTGACCAGAAATCTCTGGCACGGTCTACCACAACTTCACTTTCAGCTTTGTGGCGCGGATGTGTTACTTCAGCCATGAATATCAAAATTTATTTTTGGTGCAATGATTTAATCTGTAATAAACGGGTAGTTCTGGTCCACATATACGTCTTTCAATACTTCATCATCAGAAGGCCATGGAGATTCTTCTGCGAATTTCACGCTTTCATTTACAGCCTGCTCTACTCTTTCGTTGATTTGCTTGATTTCTTCTTCGGTTGCAAGCTTATTGTCGTACATCGTCTTTAATAAAGCCGCAATAGGATCCTGGTTCTTGTATTCTTCTACTTCTTCTTTGGTCCTGTATTTCTGCGGATCCGAAATAGAGTGACCTTTATATCGATAGGTTTTAATTTCCAATAAGGTAGGCCCTCCTTTTTCTCTTGCTCTCTTAACTGCCCTTGAAACACCTTCGTGAACCGTCTCTGCACTCATTCCATCAATTACATCGGCAGGCATTTCATAGGCATCAGCCAGTTTGTAAATGTCAGTGATGTTGGAAGTGCGGCTAACTGACGTTCCCATAGCGTAGTTGTTATTCTCGCAAATAAAAACTACCGGCAATTTCCAAAGCATAGCCAGGTTAAAGGTTTCGTGCAGTATACCCTGGCGGGCAGCGCCATCGCCAAAGAAAGTGAGAACAATGTTGTCGGTTCCCCGGTATTGCTCGGCAAAAGCCAGGCCGGCGCCCGTTCCAATCTGTGCACCTACAATACCATGACCGCCGTAAAAATTTTCTTTTTTACCAAAAAAGTGCATGCTTCCGCCCTTGCCTTTAGCACAACCTGTGGCTTTACCATAAAGTTCGGCCATACAGGAATTAACGGAAATGCCTTTAGCAATTGCAAGCCCGTGATCGCGGTAAGCAGTGATAAACATGTCTTCGGGTTTGGTAGCTGTCATACATCCGGCAGCAATGGCTTCCTGGCCAACATAGGCATGGAAGAAGCCACGGATCTTGCCTTCCATTTTATATTTCTCTTCGGACATTAGTTCAAACTGGCGGATGAGCTGCATTAGCTCGTACCAGTACAAGTAAGTTTCTCTTGAAAATTTAGTAGCCAAGGCTGCAATTTTGAGCCGCAAAAATAAGGGAATAAGGGTTTAGTTAAGAGTTTTAGGTTTGGAGTTTTGGGTAGGAAGTTGGAACAGCTTGTTTAAAGTGAGAATTTTAGGGATATTTTGGGTATGGCTGCGTGCTATTATCGTCCCCGGTTGTTGCTTATTTGCAGCAGGCGCCAACACTCACTTATACAGTTGGTATTCTATGCGGCAATTTAGAACAGACACCAAAACAGGTATTGTAATGGACTTTCCCAAATTCTTTTTCCTTAAGAGCTGGCATGTGCCCATTGCTGCAAAAATTCAAAAGCTTAAAAAGGTTCTTCACATTTAAAGCAACTGACACAAAACAAAAGCCTGGTTAACTATCAGTAATAATAAATAAAGATTAGTTCGATATTTGGACGCCTAACTCAAAACGCAAGACGACAAATACAAAACTTTTGAGCCTTTACCTGAACTCCATATCACTCTATCAATTCAAAAATTACTTTCATCAACAATTCGGTTTTACAGAACGCATTGTTGGTATTTGTGGCCGTAATGGTGTAGGAAAAACAAATCTGCTTGATGCCATTCATTACCTGTGCTTTACCAAAAGTTATTTCACGCGCCAGGATAGTATGAACATTTACCAGGGACATGAAGGTTTTCGGGTAGAAGGTTATTTTAACCTGAATGACAAAGAAGAAAAGGCAGTTTGTATTTTACGAGAAACGGGGAGAAAAGAATTTTCAATTAACGATAACCTATACACCAGGTTTTCTAAGCATATTGGTCATTACCCCTGTGTAATAATTGCGCCCGATGACATTCAATTAATAATTGGCGCCAGCGATGAAAGAAGAAAGTTTATTGATACCCTTCTTTCCCAACTTGACCATGATTACCTGCAAAACCTTATCAACTATACTAAAATACTGCAGCAGCGAAATTCCTTTCTACGCTCTTTTAATGACAGCTATAACAAAGACCTTTCTGTTCTTGATGTGTTGGACGAACAACTGGCAAAAGAGGGCGGGCAAATTTTTCTAAAACGCAGGGAATTCTTATTAAAGTTTCTTCCAATTGTAAAACAATTGTACAACGACATTTGCCAGCGATACGAAGACATTACGCTTTTTTATGAAAGCGAAATGCACCAGCTTAGTATGGAAGAATTATTGAAACATACCCGCCAAAAAGACCTGGTAGTGCAGCGCACATCTGGCGGTATTCATAAAGACGATCTCTTTTTTAAATTAGGTGAGCTGCCTTTTAAAACCATTGCGTCGCAAGGCCAGCGAAAAAGTTTGCTTTTTGCATTGAAACTGGCCGAAATGCAAATTATCAAAGAAGAAAAACACTTATCTCCTCTATTATTGTTAGACGATGTTTTTGAAAAGCTGGATGAAGAGCGTATATCTAATTTGCTGGTACGGGTTTGTAACGATGAAGAAACCCAGATCTTCATTACGGATACCAATTGCAAGAGACTGAGCCAGCATCTGGCAGGTTTAGAACAGCCAATCCAGATGATTGAATTGTAACTACAAATGGAGTTACCAATTTACCATTAATAGCAGGCCTTCTATTGCCAATTGCAAGGGCTGCTAACTGCTAACATTTATTGAGCTTCTATTGCTAAAACAGAATTACTAAACGCCGAAGAGTGCGACGCAAGAGAAGCATGATAGTAGCAGACAGCCTGGTTCATAACCATTCCTTTTGTAATGTATGTAATCAATTTTCATTTGATCAGCCTTGTACAAAAATTCACCCCAACCCCTATCTTTGCCGTCCGTTAAAATAACTTAAAACGCAATATGAATTCTTACGTTTACCTGGTTCCCGTAATGGGATTGATTGGCTTACTCTATACGCTTTGGAAGTTTTCCTGGGTAAGTAAACAAGATGCTGGTACTGACCGGATGAAAGAGATCGCTGCTTACATAGCCGAAGGTGCCATGGCGTTTTTAAGAGCTGAGTGGAAGATTCTTACTTATTTCGGAATAGTGGTGGCTTTGTTACTAGCTTTTATGGGTAGTAGAAGCGAAGATTCACACCCTTTTATTGCGGTAGCATTCCTTATAGGTGCTTTTTTTAGCGCCTTAGCAGGTTATATAGGAATGCGTGCTGCAACGAAAGCCAACGTTCGTACCGCACATGCGGCCCGTACTTCTTTGGCAAAAGCGTTGGATGTTTCTTTTACCGGAGGCGCTGTAATGGGAATGGGTGTGGCAGGATTAGCTGTTTTGGGTTTGGGTGGTTTATTCATTGTACTGATTAAGTGGCTTGCGCCTGACGCAATGGCTACGGATGATGCTGTAACCCGTGCTATTGAAGTATTGACAGGATTTTCTTTGGGAGCTGAAAGTATAGCCCTTTTTGCCCGCGTAGGTGGTGGCATCTATACAAAAGCTGCAGACGTTGGCGCTGACCTTGTAGGTAAAGTGGAAGCCGGGATTCCAGAAGACGACCCACGTAATCCAGCCACAATTGCCGATAATGTAGGTGATAACGTGGGTGACGTTGCCGGCATGGGTGCTGACTTGTTTGGTTCTTATGTAGCTACGGTTTTAGCAACAATAGTTCTAGGTCATGAAGTTACTGATGGAAACAGGTCTGCTTTGAATGATACTTTTGATGGGTACTCTCCTATATTATTACCGATGCTGATCGCCGGCGTTGGAATTTTATTTTCTATTATCGGAACCTGGTTTGTTCGCATATCTGACAAAGCCGGTGTTCATACAAATGTTGTGCAAAGGGCACTTAACATGGGTAACTGGGGGTCGATCATTTTAACAGCGATCGCTTCCTATTTTCTTTGCAATTTTATTTTGCCTGAAGGTGATATGTTCCTGAGAGGTTTTGCCTTTAATAAACTGGATGTATTTGGCGCTATTATAGTTGGACTTGTAGTGGGTACTTTGATGAGCATCATCACGGAATACTATACGGCAATAGGCAAACGCCCGGTGAGTAGTATCGTTCGCCAGTCTGGTACCGGTCATGCCACAAATGTTATTGGCGGTCTGGCTGTGGGTATGGAGTCAACTTTTTTGCCCATTCTTGTTTTAGCGGGTGGTATCTATGGTTCTTATGCTTTTGCAGGTTTATATGGTGTAGCCATTGCCGCTGCCGGTATGATGGCAACAACCGCTATGCAATTAGCTATTGATGCTTTTGGACCTATTGCGGATAATGCCGGCGGAATTGCTGAGATGAGCGAGCTGCCTAAAGATGTTCGTGAAAAAACAGACACGCTTGATGCGGTTGGAAATACTACTGCTGCTACCGGTAAAGGGTTTGCCATTGCTTCGGCAGCGCTTACAGCACTGGCTTTGTTTGCTGCTTTTGTTGGGGTGGTTGGTATTAGTGGTATTGATATTTACAAGGCTGATGTATTAGCCTCGCTTTTTGTAGGTGGAATGATCCCTTATATTTTTTCCTCCCTGGCAATACGTGCTGTAGGACAGGCAGCTATGAGTATGGTGGAAGAAGTGCGCCGCCAGTTCAGAGAAATTCCAGGAATTATGGAAGGCAAAGGCAAACCCGAATACGATAAATGTGTAGCCATTTCTACTGAGGCTTCTATTAAGAAAATGATGCTGCCGGGTGCTATTGCTATTATTTCGCCCCTGATTATTGGGTTTTTATTAGGCCCGGAAGCGTTAGGTGGTTTTCTTGCAGGCGCAACAGTAAGCGGTGTATTAATGGGAATGTTCCAGAATAATGCCGGTGGTGCCTGGGACAATGCAAAGAAGAGCTTTGAAAAAGGGGCAGATATTAATGGACAGATATATTATAAGGGTTCTGATCCTCATAAAGCGTCAGTAACTGGTGATACCGTAGGAGACCCATTTAAAGATACGTCAGGACCGTCCATGAATATCCTGATCAAGTTAATGTCTATTGTATCCCTGGTAATTGCCCCAACCCTGGCCGCCGTGTTTCATACAAAAAATAATTCTGAATCCGAAGCAGCGAAACGAAATACTGAGCAGTCTATTAAAGTAACCGCGTCTAAAAACAGTTCAGCGAATACAATTCATTTAAGATAGTTCTGCTTTGTGAGAGACAAAAAAAGTTCCCCCGGCTGCTTCGGGGGACTTTTATTTTAGCTCATCAGTGAAAGTAATTATTAGATTAAAAGCGCTCCATCTATTAGGTGGAGTGTTGTATTTAAACGTACCTGAAAAAAGATCGTTTCTCAGGGCAGGTGTATTTTAAATTGAATTGCCCGGCTTTAGGGGTCCTGGCAGGCTGATTATTTTATAAAGTCTTTCTACATCTTCCAACTTACATAATTCAGTGCCCGGATTGAGTGTAGCAGCGGTACCGCAGGCGACACCATATTGTAATGCTTCTTTTAAGGTTTTTTCTTTTGATAGACTCAATACCACTCCCGCCAACATACTATCTCCCGCTCCTACTGTACTTAATCGTTTTACTACGGGAGGGATAGCATGAAATACCTCGTCCTTGGTAATGAGCATGGCGCCGGCCGGTCCGAGAGAAACCATTACACCCATGCAGCATTTCCTTGAAATTATGTCTTTGGCAATATCGTAGACTTTTTCATGGTGCACTTCTTCTATTCCTACGAGTGAGCTCAGTTCAGCCAGGTTGGGCTTTAATAAATACACTCCCACTTCTACCGCTTTTTTTAGAGCTTGACCCGAAGTATCAATGATCAATTTTGCATTTATATTTTTAGCAATGGAAGCTATTCTACCAAAAATATCTGTGGGCACCCCCGGTGGCAAACTGCCGCTGGCAATAATGAATGCAGCTCCGGATTGTTGGATCAATTGTAAAATCTGCTGCCATTCTTCTTCCCGCACTTCCGACCCCGGCATTCCAAACCGGTATTGTTGATTAGTAGACTTATCAAATACAATAAGATTTTCCCTTGTATGAGTTTTGGTTTCAACCGTAAGAACTGGCACGGCTTCCCTGACCATTAAGTCATTTAAAAACTTTCCTGAGTAACCGCCGGAAGGATAAATAGCAGTTGCCTCGC
>DAIQPL010000429.1:0-2968 GCA_036787395.1 Flavisolibacter sp.
AAACCGGGATCAGCAGGACGACCAGTATTCAGAAGATTTGCGCAAATCAGGTGATCGCAGCAGCAGCAATAAAAAAAAGAGCAGCTGAGATTTTTTCATCAACTTATTCAGAAAAGATGGCTCTTGAACAGCCCGCGCTATTTCTTTTTTGATGCCGATTTTTTTGCGGCTGATTTCTTTTTTGGCGCCTGGTCACCTTTGTCACCATATCCGGACTTTACTTTAGTTTTAGCGGTTTTCTTCCGGTCCTGGCTCAAAGATTTGCTTTGATCATCGCTTTCTGTAAAGCGTCCTCTCGCATCTCTTTTTACATACCTCTTGTCTTTATTAGGAGCTATTAGTGTTCGCTTACCTGAGCTCTTTTTTGCAGCACCTTTTTTTGTTGACTTTGCCATAAAAAATTTTTATTGAAAAGCTATTGATTCGATGAATAAAATAGAAAAGATATTATGCACAACTGTGGATAGATAAGTTGCGTGATTGCGGCCTCTATTCTGTGTACACGGCAAATAACATTGTATTGCTTACCAGTGATAAGAACGATGAAGTGAGTGACACAACCAAAGCCTCATGGTAGTAATGCAGCCGGCTAACAATATTTATATTTAGCATTACAAACCGTTGCGTCCCACAAATGCTCTTCGCAAAAGAGCCATAATAAGTGTAAATAGGGCCGAGCCAATTACAGCCCATACAACAGGAAAAGGTTTGCCTTCAATAGAGATCTCGAAGATTTTGGGTAATCCCATTTTTGCCGCAATCCATAATCCAAGATATGCTCCAATAAAACCAACCACTATTGACACAAGGCATCCGCCCAAGTCATAACCCGCCAACGATTGTCCTATTGCCCCGCATATAGCAGCTATTATTAGTAAAACTAAAAATCCAATCAGTGTCATAGCATAAAATTTAGTTGATAAAGAGGTTTATTTGCCAGCTTTAAAAGGTATCAATGTTTATACCATGTATTCACATTGAATTTTATTTCACTGCAAATGAGGACCGTGCTTTCCTTTTTATTTACTAAGCCATCGAGGAACCCAACGAAATTCCCAATGACTAACCGTAGCGGCCCAATATCTTAAAGGCAATAAAAAGCAATATCAAAAACAAAATGACCATGATAAAATTAGCATTGGTACTAATGCCTTTCTCTAGCCTCCGTTTGTAATAGAAGTGTACAACGGACCCGGTTACTTCAATATATTTTAGTTCTTCCTCCGTGTTGAATACATATTTTCCGTCTGGTGCAGGCTGCCCGTCTTCCATGGTTACCAACTCCCCTTCAACGGGCTCCTGGCCTTGCTGGGAAATGATGATGCAGCCCTTATCACTGATATAGCGTTCTTCAGCCATAGCGTCCTCTAAGAAACAATATTTAGAACGAATACAAAAAAAGGATCACACAAGGAGAAGCATGATGTAAGTGAACTAGATAAATTCACAGTTCGTGAGTAGAAGACGCTCCTGTTGATTACTGTGATTGAAAGCCTTTTATTTTAAGGAAGGCATTTCATCTAATGTAATTACATAAGTATGGGCAAACAGCTTTTTCCAAAGATCAAGTGAGTTGTGGGTGGCACTGCGGGTGAAATCTCCATACCATGGCATAAACCATGACCAGGCAGCCTTGTCAGTTACAAGGTTATCAGGATCGGGTATAGAACCAACTTCGCTGAGTGTAACCATTTTCTTTGTTCCATACAATGTGTTCATCGCTTCAAATTCTGCTATCTGAGAGGAATGATCACCGGTTTTGTATATGTCCCGTCCAACTATATCCACTATGTTATCGCCGGGGTACCATGCGTTATCATTGGGTTCTCTTGTCCAGACCCAAATGAGGTTTTTTAGGCCATGAAAATTCACCATGCGATCGTACATAACCTGGTATAGTTTTTTGCAGGCATCGGCTCCTTTTGCGCCCCACCAAAACCAGCCGCCTGCAGCTTCGTGCAAAGGACGCCATATTACAGGTACGTTTTGCGTTTGCAGTTCTTTTAGCATACCGGCTACAAAATCAATATCGCTTAGCATGGCTTTATATTCTGAGGAAGCGGTATCATTAATTTTAGAAACATCAAAAGTGGTTCCGTTTGGCTTAGAGGAATTTTTAGTGTAAAATTCTTCGGTTGTTCTGGAAGGATCCCGCCAGTGCCATACTAATACAGGGATGCCGTTTTTATCCCAATATGTTTTTGCGTCCTTTATGGGCTGTTTATTATCGTACCAGGTGTATCCCCTGTTACAGTGCATAAAATCAAGTCCTACGATAGCAGGTTCTTTCCCGGTGTTTGTCTTGAGCCATCCTGTTTCATCAAAGCTATTCAGCGTCATTACTCCAGATAAAATTTTTTTGCCATAGTTCTCCCGCAGAAAATTGTATAACGCTACAGCTTCTTTGGAAGCATTTGGAGTAACAAGTGTGGGATTGATGGTAAACCGCTCTTGTACGGGGGGCAATGGCGGCGTTGGTGGTGGTATAACAACCGGGGCTGGTTCTGCTGTACTTTTACTGCATGCCCAGAACAACGGTGTTGCAAACATTATTACAAGCATTAAAACTCTTCTTTTCATAATGCACATTTTTTCAATGACTATTTTAAAGATCGTGTATAATTAGAGTTGTGATCACTTACTTTTTATTGTGATCAGATAAACCATTACAGCAAAGTAAGTTAAACATCGTCTCGACATCCTATGCAAATTGAAAAGAAAGTATTGCAAATGGATAAGAATTAACAAGAAAAAATCCGACGATTTGTAATTATTCTGTGACGGAGATTTATGAATTGTGACAAAACCGTTTTTATTTGCTTTAAACGTAAAGACCACCAAGGTTTACAGCATCTTTTGTATGCAAGTAAACATCCTGGTGGCCTTAAAAAGCTTGTACTGAAAAACTACATCCTAATATTTCTGCACTACACGGTATACAAACCTTTGCGGTTCTCCCACCACTCCC
>DAIQPL010000157.1:0-8985 GCA_036787395.1 Flavisolibacter sp.
TTACAACATTGCTGTAAAATATAAATGGGATCAGTTTGAACTGGAACTTGACAAAACGCTGGTGCCACCTAAAGAAGAACAAGTGATTCCTGTCATGAGTTCTATAAAAAAAGTGTGGATCAGTACTTATGTTGCTGAAGCCGGCGATCTGTTCATGAAAACTTTAGCGCCTAAGTTTTTTAATCTCGTTGGTAGTGGCAGTTATAACCTCGATGGCTCCGCTACTTTGGGTACTGCTGAAGGAGGCCGCAAAGTAGTATTGTACCAGACTAATTATTTTAGAACGAAAGGAATGCCTGGCTATGTGCTTTCTGATTCCAATGTAATCAAACAGATGCTTCATACCATTCAGCACGAGTTTGCACACGTCCTGCATCAGAATATTTTGTATCCTGCCGAGTACAAGCGAATTAGTCAAAGTTTGTACACTTCAGACTGGATCAATACGACGGATGGGGAAGCCAACCGCGACGGCTTTGTTACAGCCTATTCCATGTCGGGCCCCGATGAAGATTTTGTAGAGATGATTGCTATGATGCTGATTGAAGGGCGGACAGGCTTTGACAAAATCGTTAACAGCATTCCAGCCGGTACATCTCCTTTGGGAACCACCCAGGCAGAAGCCCAAAAAAGTTTAAGAGACAAAGAAACAATTGTAGTGAATTATTATAAACAGGTTTGGAAAATTGACTTTTACAGCCTGCAATCAAGGTCAAGGGCTGCAATTGTATCCATGATCTACTAATCATTATTCAAACAGATCGCATTAATATGAAAATCAAAAATGGCATACTTTTCTTCCTTTCAGTGGTAACGCTTTTTACCGCCTGTAAAAAGGAAGACGATACCGCATTTAGCCAGTCGCCTGATGCGCGTTTAAATGCAGCTTTGTCGTCCTACCAAAAGCAACTGGTAGGGGCGGAAAATGGATGGAAGGCGTTTATCTCTCCGAAAAGCGGGGGCACTTATTTTTTCTATTTAAAGTTCAATGATCAAAACAGGGTCAGCATGTACTCTACTTTTGATTCTACTTCAGCCGTGACCCTAAAGGAAAGTAGTTATCGTTTAAAGGCCCTTCAGCAACCCAGCCTTCTTTTTGATACGTATTCCTATATCCATGTTTTGGCTGATCCTAATGAAAACGTAACTGTCTTATCAGAGGTCAACGCCGGACCGGTAGGTACGGGTCTCCAATCAGATTTTGAATTTTATTTCGACTCTACTTCTACTGATACTATGAAGCTCGTTGGAAGATTTAATGGAAGCAGCGCCGTATTTACCAAGGCAACCAAACAGGAAGCAGATGCTTATAATAACAAGGAATTAGGTAAGGGCTTTGCATTTCAGAATATTAGTAAATACCCTAATTACTTTAAAAGGATAACCGTTGGAAGCACTACTTATGAGATTAATGTAAATGAAACCAGCCGTACCATAACCCTGGTTTGGATAGACGGCGCAGGTAATGCTCAGTCGTTCACCACACCATTTTATTACTCTTTAACGGGAATAACCTTTGTTAACCCTTTGGTTATTGGTTCACAAACCATAACCGGCTTTACCAATATTACCTGGAATGCTGCCACTACAACCGTGGGCTTTAGCGTGAACGGTACCCCTACAACAGTGGTTGGAGCAAATCAGCCCATGAAGGTAGACTTAGGCGCCGCAAAAAAGTGGTGGCAGGTTTCTGTAACGCAGGATGCTTATTGGGTTTCTCTTAGCGGGTTTCGTGTGAATGGTGTAGATGATGCTCATAAGTGGAGCTCGGTTCCGGGATTTCAGTATATGTTATTTTGGGCAAAATATGGAACGAGTAATGGCATTGACTACGACCTTTTAGGCCCGGTAGTTAATAATGCTCTTAATTACGGTGCTGCTTTCAGGCCGCCAAATTTTACAACCGATGGTAGGGTTATTTTCACTTTCCTTGGCACACTGGGAACAGTGCCTGCTAACGCTGCGGCACCTTTTCTGGCTACAAGAACACAAATGGCCCAGGCACAAGGATATTACCTAGTGCAAACCAGTGAGACCAGCTATGATATGGTAAGTGCTGCGGATAGTAAGATATGGATCACCTGGTTTTGGGTATTTTAAAAAAACATAGCAAATAAGATGTTATGGAAAAATTAATGGGTATACTTGGACTCCTGCTGATTGTCCTTGCGTTCAGTACAATTGTATACGACGTAATAACTCGAAGAATATCTTCAGACCCCAAAACAAATCGCATTTTAATCATAAGTAATTATTTGTTTTTAATCATTATTCTTTATGAATTGGCAGAAGAAATAGTTTCAAAAATGCTCTAGCCTGGGAGAACACAATGCCTCAGGCAAAAGATACTATTTTTGTGCAAGGGGTGGATTCCGTTCTGATATGGTGAGTGAGTGCTGCCAGTAGTAAGATATGAATCACCTTCCTATTTTGAATGTATGCGAACACTTTTCACACTGAATGCCGTTGTAGCACGGCATTCAGTGTTTATTGACCTTAAAATTTGCTATTGATATTAAGACGTCATTCCCATTAAACATTTTCCACGGGCAACTCTACATAAAACCGGCAACCAATACCTTGCGGACACGCCACCTCAATTTTGCCATTATAGAATTCCACTCTGTTACGAAGGCTATTGATGCCGCCGGCTTCTGAGATGCTTGAAGGGTCAAACCCTTTTCCGTTATCTATAATGGTGATGGAAAGGTTGTGGTTCATGCTGATATCAATGGAAACAGCCGTAGCCTCAGCATGTTTTGCCACATTGTCTAACGCTTGCTCAATAATGCGAAAAGCCGTTATTTTAATATCTGTAGGCAAATCGTCGATATCGCTTGAGCCCAACAGTTCTATCTTGAATTTTCCGGCCGATAGGTAGCAGTGAATTATCTCGTCTAAAGACCTTACAAGATTGAAGTCTTTTGCTTCTGTTTTTTCCAGCAGTCTTAGGTCTTTTATAGCCCTGCTAATATTTTCCCGGCTTAACCCAATCATTTTATCGTTCATATCGGGGTTACTACCGGCTATCTCTAAATACAATTTAGTAATAGACAACACTTCATTGAGACGATGGTGAACTTCCCTGCCCATCTCTGCTAATACTGGGGTACTAGCCACTTGCTTAGACTGTATTTCTGTTCTGCCTTCGTTCACTTTCAAGCGTAGCGCATGTTTTTCTGAGATGTCGTTCATCGTTGCCAGTCTTGCGGGCTTGCCTCCATAACTGATGTTGGAGATCATCACTTCTACAGGTAAACTGATGCCGTTTTTTAGGCGGTGTACTGTTTCAAAACTTACTGAAGCCTGTCCCTCGTTCAACGTCTGCACCAGTTGCCGTATTTCCTCTGGCTCATTGCTATCTCTGAAATCAAACACTGTCAGTTTCAGAAACACATCTCTTGATACCCCATACCGCTGAATAGCGGCCTCGTTTACCTGCAGTATCCTTAATGTTTCCAGTTCGTAAATCCATTTAGGCAGGGTGTCATTGGCGAAAAAGGCCTCGAAGCTTTTTTGGTTTTCTGCCATCAATCTTTCAGAACGCTCTTGTAAAAGCCGGGTGCGCAGCCTAAGATCAAGCAAATGCGTTACCTGTTTGGCAATTGTCTTTAAAGAAGCCATTTGTGCCTCAGTCAGTGACCTGGTTTTCTGATCAATTACACAAACGGTACCCAGCTTGTAGCCGTTGCCAGAATAAATGGGTGTCCCGGCATAGAAAACAACCTCCAATCCAGCCGTCACAAAGGGGTTAGAGGCAAAGCGCTTGTCCTTGCGGGCGTCTTCAACTACAAGATCTCCCTCAAGGGCAATAGTATGTGTACAAAATGAAATATCTCTGTGGGTTTCAGGCACCGGCAGACCTCTGCTCGCTTTGAACCATTGCCTGTCTTTATCAATAAATGTGATGGAAGCAATAGGACAACCGGATACCTGCGCGGCCAGAGCTACGAGCTCTTCAAAATCCTGTTCGGGAAGCGTGTCCAGTATTTCATAAGCATAAAGATCCTCCAGTCTTTTTGTTTCATCCGGCAGTGCGGCTTTAGTGGCCTTCAGAGGCTTTCTGAAAAGATTTAGAAAAGGCTCCATGATTCTTTTTTGCGTAAACAAGACTGAATCAGGCTGCCAAGTTATGCTATTCCCTTTATATGGCGGGTGGGTATATACTTAAGCGGCTTAAACCCTGCTCTTTGGACTTGCAATGCTGGTCTTCATTTTCTATCTTGGCTCTCAAATCAGCACCCCATGGACACTTCCACCTTTCCGGTTATCTCGGATGATGAGCTTATGCAACTCAAAAAAGCCGCATTAGTTTTCCGGGCCCTCAACCACCCATTACGACAAAAAATACTTTCATTACTTCATCAGCATAGCAGGTTAAGAGTAACTGAGCTTTTTATCAAGCTACGTATGGAGCAGCCTGTGGTTTCGCAGCACCTGGCACTTCTGCGAAGCGGAGGGATCGTTAACACGCAAAAGCAAGGGAAATTTGTTTTTTATTCCATCAATTATACCCGCTTGAAGGAACTGGAAGAGATTGCAGGCAGGCTGGTAAGTGACAAGGGACAATAAGAGCATCTTTTGGCCTAGCACAAACTGTTCTGTATAAAGCAAGAGCAAATCTGGTCTGTATTTATTTATGGGGAAAACAGAGAAAGCCTAATATAGCGAACTGCTTTAACTATTGTAAAAAGGATACCGCATTCAGCTTTTCTATTACCGCTAAATAATGCCTGATTCCTCTTGTACATTATTTACCTGATAAGGGTAACTGTGCCCTTTCGAATAACTGGTCCGCAAGGCGTTTTAGCACTTATCAGGTAAACAAAGCTACCGGTAGAAAGTGGGACGCTTTTAAAACTGCCATCCCAACAGCGGGAAGGGTCCGTTGTCTGAAAAACAATTCCGCCCCATCGGTCGTAAATAGTAAAGTTAAGGTCTGTAACAGCTCCCCAGTAGGCAATTCCAAAGCAATCATTTTTGCCATCTTTATCAGGAGTAAATGCATTGGGTACAAGGTAGCCATCTTGAACATCGGTGGTTACCCTAACAAGAATGCTGTCTTCTAGCAGGCATCCATTTCCAAGATTTGCCCGAACATGATACACTGTTGAAATTGTAGGTGTTGCTACAGGATTATAAATAGCCGCGTCATTTAAACCTGTTGCTGGTGTCCATTGATATGTTCCTCCGGCGGGTGCGGTTAGCTGTGACGAGCCACTAATACAATCGATATCATTTGACTTGGTTATGCGTCCTGCAGGACGAACATCGGTAGTAAGGTTTACAGTACGAATAAGGCTGTCGCATCCTGCGGTGTTCCTCAAGGTATCGCTATAGATTCCACTCATAGTAACAACTGCTCCCCACGGCAACGTGTAGCTTTGACCACTGCAAATGGAAGCGTTAAGTGTTTGCTTTTTAGATGCATTAAAAGAAAGATCAATGATTCTGATTGAACTGTCACAACCAGAGGAATAATGTATTGTATCTGCATACCGTCCGGGCGTATTTACCACCCTTCCCCATGGCAAAGTATAGTTTTGCCCGGAACATATAGAAATACTTGAGCTTTGAACATTTAGTTTTTGTATTGTCAGGTTAATTATCCTTACCACGCTGTCTGAACCGCCAACTCCCTGAAGCGTATCACGATAAACACCTGTTGTCGAAACCGTGGGTCCCCATGGCAGCATATAACTTTGGTTGCCGCAAAGAGAGACAGGCGTGGTTTGAAGCTGAAGTGTCGTTATGCTTAGGTTTACTGTATAGATTAGGCTATCGCAGCCGTTCCAGTAATCTAAAGTATCTGTATAAATGCCGGGAGAGTTAACAACAGTTCCCCCAGGCAACGTGTAACTTTCTCCTGCCGAAATAGAAACATTTTCAACCGACTTTTTTACTGTCTTAACAGAAAGGTTGATGGAATAAATCAGGCTGTCACATCCCCTCCTTGTCTTTATAGTGTCCCTATAAATATTGCTGCTACTCACCTTATGGCCCGAAGGAAGAATATAAACCTGTCCTCCGCAAATACTGGTGTCTATGGAAAAATTGGTAGGCGTATTGGATGATACAATAGCTTTCCTAATTACACTGTCACATCCACCTACTATATGACGAATCGTATCGGAGTAGATACCTGGCATAGTCACAACAGATCCCCACGGTAAGGTCAGCGATCCGCCGGTACAGAGGTTAAAAGAATCAATAGAACTTACTATATTGTCGATGCCAATATTCACTGTGTAAATAACACTATCACATCCCTTTGCTGTTCTAAGGGTGTCTACATAAGTATTGGCAGTGTTTACAACCTCCCCCCAGGGAAGCGTATAACTACCGCCAGTACAAATAGAAGCGTTTATCGTCTTTCGGGTAATAGGGGTAACTGTAAGATCAATGATCCTGATCAGGCTGTCACATCCCGAGACATATTTTAAAGTATCCCTGTAAAATCCTGTACTGTCAGCACTACCGCCCCATGGTAAAGGAAATAATTGTCCCGTGCAAATGGTATTCTTTGTTATCACACTATCTGGTTTACCTGATAGAGCCAGGTTTAATTCCCTGATAACGCTGTCGCATCCGCTAGCATACATCAGTGTATCACGATATTTTCCCGGGTTAAAAGCCGTTCCTCCCCATGGAAGGTTATATACGCCTCCCGGGCACATAAAAACATTTTCAGGCTCAATAGAAACGGTTTTAACCGTCAGGTGTATGTCCAGGAGCACACTGTCACAACCGGACCGCGTTCTTAAGGTATCCTTATAAAACCCGGTAGTGTTAATGGTCGCACCTGAAGAAAAAGTGTACCTGCCTCCTGTACATATAGTAGTATCAATTTGAATCAGGGGAGGAGCATTAGAGAATACAGTTACAACCCTCACCAGGCTGTCGCAACCTGTTCGATAGCGAATAGTATCCCGGTATTCACCTGGACTGCTGACCACGCCGCCCCATGGGAGAGAATAGTTTCCTCCCGGGCAAATATTTATCGGGATGCTATCAATGGTACTCTTAGATTCCCGTACGGTTATCTTTCTTACAATACTATCACACCCGGTAACATAACGCAACGTATCGCTGTAATCACCTATACCTACAAGAGCATTATTCCATGGCAAAGTATAAAACTGGCCCGGGCAGAGTGAAAATGTATCAATTAAGGTCTTCGTCTCTGTTTTCACTACGGTAAGCCGTATAATGTGAATTATACTATCACAGCCACTAGCCGATTTTAGGGTATCGTTATAAACACCTGTTGTATCTGCTTTTAGGCCTGATGACAGAGTGTAAGGCTTACCGCTGCATGTAGTAGTGTCAAGCGCTTTGCGTGGCGGTATCGTCGCGGCAATGATAAATAGATTAAACGGTCGGGCCAGGTTAGATAAAAGGCACAGCGGCGAGGTGGAATTATTAGGGGATCCATAACTGTAGGGAGTCGATATATCCATGGAGTCGGTCCCTAACACCTGCAATGTATAAGTGCCTGGCTGAAGACAACCGATCAGTGGGCTGGATTGCGTAAACTGGCTGATGATATTGGATGTAGTGAGACTACTGCAGTTAGTGGAAACACCTTGATTATATAAGCGCATAAACAGGGGAGCTGCACATGCAGAAGTACTGGCGGGTATCGTTAAATAGGTAACGGAGGTCAGGGTGAACGTAAGAAAAAAGCTCAGATTATAAGTATATCCATTAACCGGGTTCACAATGCCATTGGAAGGAAGGGAGGTCTCACAAGGATGTAAAGAGTGCCTGCTGTTGCAGCCAAGATATCCATAAACCACGATGGAGGTGTCGGTCTTGCTGCCAGAGATAGTTCCAAAGTTTCTGGCTACGCCTAAAAGAGGTTCCGGGTTTTCTATACCCGTGCCAGGTATTCCGCCGGCCGCTAGAGATAACTGAACATTATCTGTAAAGGTTTGCCTGTAAAAAATACGGATAGAGTAAAGCGTATTAGGCTCCAGTTCACCACATTTGAACACACGGCGTGCTGCGCCGGGACCCGTTGTCTGAATCGGCTGGCATTCCCCTACCGCGTCAACTGCAGTAGTACGTATATCCCCTTTATAAATGGCCAGTCCAAAAGTTTCATTGCCAATTCCTGTCTGGTGTGAAAGTAAAATAGCTATATAATCAAAGTAAGCTGGCGTTGTAAATACATGAGCCGTGCTCTTGGTATATTCCTGATAATTAGGTAAGGAAGGACAGGCTTCCGTGACATCTTCAATAGACTGGCACTCTACTTCATAACTCACCGTTTTTACTCCTTCTGATAGCGTGCCAAAATCATAAGCCTGGTTGCCAAAATCATAAGCGGCAGGACTATAAAGTGTTTCCACAGTAAGGTATACAGATCCAACAGTCCCGCCTTTGGCCGATACCTGAATAAGGTAAACACCAGGTTCTATACACGGGTTGCTTGAGGCGCCAAAGCTAGCCACAGGAGCCAGCTTGCTGCTAAGGTCTAAAATCGTAGGAAGGCAGCTGCCCGTTTTATACACGGCAAATCCTACATCGTCCGGGGCCATAGTGCCACCAACTTGTGCTAGCTTAATCTGAAGCGCATGAGTAGTGGGAAGGACAAATTTATACCAGATGGATTTTTGGGTTTGGCCTGCGGCAGCAATTGCCGGAGCAAAATTTTCACCACCTTCTACTGTAGCGCCGGAAAGATCGACGGTGGCAGAAGGCGAAATGCCTATTTCATAACCATTTCTTATCAAATTAATGATACTGGCGTTCGAACAATTATCATTTTGGCTAAAGACAGTGGCAGACAAGAACAGGCATCCTATTAGTGTAAACAACAGTTTACCAGGGACAGACTTCATTTGTTTGCCTGTAATCGACATAGGTAGGTACAAGGTTTAGCAACAAGGGGTGTTTCATGTTCCTTTGCTGTGCATCGGAAGAAGCGGATTGGGATTACAATGCTCTCTTTACTAAAATACACTTCATGCGGAAGTGAAT
>DAIQPL010000158.1:0-8979 GCA_036787395.1 Flavisolibacter sp.
CTCTTTTTTACCACCAAAGTTTATTCTTGATGTGCACTTAGGTAAGTTGGCAAGATTACTTCGCCTGCTTGGTTTTGATACTTTATACCAGAATGATTATACCGATAAAACCATCGCTGCAATAGCCAACGGCGATGAAAGGGCGGTATTAACAAGAGATATAGGGTTGCTAAAACATAAATCAATACGGCTAGGCTACTGGCTACGGTCGCAGCAAACACCGGAGCAATTGAGAGAAGTTTTATACAGGTTTGACCTTAAAAATAAGATCACCCCTTTTAAGCGGTGCATGGCCTGTAACGGCATCATTGAAAATGTAGAAAAAGAATCTGTTATAGATCAGCTTCAGACCAATACTGCTGCCTGGTTCAATGAATTTTACCAATGCAGGTCTTGTAAAAAGATTTATTGGAAAGGTTCTCACTACCGGAGAATGACTGATCTAGTGGGAAAGATTTTGAAATAGTTTTATTCGCTTTCTAGTTTGGCAGCTATGTCCTTTCTAATATTAAGGCGGTATCGCATAATCACGTCTTTGTTGTACACAATGTTAAGCCACTCAACAGGCGCCGGGCCGACAACATAGCTGTACAAGAATCTATTTCCCGCCGTGTCTGAAGGCAACAAAAACGCTGATGTCGGAGACTGCTCTAAAATAGTTGAATCAAAGAACGGATCAGGAGAGATGTTTTTATCTCTTTTAGCATCCTTCATTTTTACTTCAATCCTTACAGTATCTCCTATTCCGGCTTCCACAATACCCTTTAAAGGAAAGAATGAATTAATGCTGTATTTAATGAAAGATTTCGACCTGAATGGCATACGGTGAAATTCACTAATAGCCGGAGGATTATCCATCAAAGTCCACCTTAGATCATCGGGATAATGATCACGAATAAACTGATGCGGTGGCGTTAAAAAATAAAAATTATCAATCCGTTGCTCAAATTGATTAGAATAACTAACAAAGCCACTGCCCCAGGTTACATCTACTAATTTCCATACGCTATCAATCATCACTGCGTTCCATGTATGATTGGAACGAAACCGGTTCTCACCTTCAATATAACCTCTTGCATAACCGGTAATAATTTCTGAACGGATGCCGGCATAATCGCACAACGTTTTAAATAACTTGGCATAACCATCGCAAACAGCAGTTCTTTTCTTTAAAACTTTTATAGCTGTCATTTCAATAGCTGACTTCCATGTAAAAGAAGTATCGTCTGGCTCTACCACATATTTAGATGAAGAAAATCGCCTCGCACTACTAAAAATAAAAGTGTTGTATGAAACATGTTGCGCAATCCAGCTAAAAATAGCCCGGGCTTTTTGTAAATCCGTAGTATATGGTGCGCTTAACAACCTTGCTAATGAATCAGGTGTTGGAGCATCAATAGACTGAACTTTCCAGTCGATACTTTCATATCCTTGCGTAAAGGATATTTTCATTACCATTAATAAAACTATAGTTAACACACGTTTCATAGCCGCCCGCAAAACCGGTTTTTAACGATCTGCAATTTCCCGCTTTTATTAAAGTTAGAACAGATTTTAACAACTTGCTCAAGCTTAGCATCTCCAAGAAAATGGTTGGCGGTTAAAATAAAATCTGTTAAAGGCATTAACACGTTTTATCGGTAAAATCGTCAATTCGTACACCATCTTATTTACATTAAAGAAAAAACGTCAAAACTTTGTGTACACAAATGAGAAATAAAAATCTCGCTAAAAAATAAACTTTAAAAAAACAACCTAAACCTCAAATTATGAAACGTATCATTCTCGCCCTTACCATGGCTCTTACATTAGCAACTACCTACAGTTTTGCAGGTGAAGTAAAAGTATCCGGTAGCATTCTCCAGGATTTTAAAACAAGATTCCTCGATGCTGAAGACCTTAGCTGGTCGCAGGCAAACGGTTTTACTATTGCACAATTTACAATAGACGGAGAAAAACAATTTGCTTATTACAATACTGCAGGTGACTTGACAGTGGTGGCCCAGCCTTTAACTTTCAGACAATTATCGAAAGGCCTACAGGCTAATTTATCTAAAAATTATAAAGATTATAGTGTAACAGATGTTTATAGACTCGAAGACAGTAACGACGCGAAATATTACGTTGTAGTTGAAAACAGTACAAAAAAAATAATTCTTAAAGCAACGTCAAACAGGTGGGACGTAGTTAAGACAACCAATAAATAATCTCTCCTACATATACCATAAACCTTGATCTTTGGATCAGGGTTTTTTTATTGTAGCAATATGAACAATACGCAACAAACAGCAAGGGAGATACCTATAAAAGTGTTGCTAACCGCATTCTTATTCCTGGCTGCCATTTTTTTGTTTGCTTTTCTTGCAAAGGTGGTAGTACTTGGAAAAAAAGATCTATTTGATACCACTGTTTTTAATTTCCTCCACGATCGCACTACTCCTTTTTTGATACAATTAATGAAAGTTATAACCTTCTTTGGTTCTGCAACTTTTCTTTTTCCTGCCTATGTTTTGTTGATTGTAATTCTCTTTTTGAAAAAACAAAAAAGACTGGCGCTTGACATAGCCATTATAGGCCTTTCAAGCGACCTTCTGAAACTGGCGCTTAAGAATTCTTTTAAACGGCATCGGCCTGACCTTCCTTTGCTGGAAACGCTTAGTAGTTACAGCTTTCCGAGTGGACATGCGCTAAGCTCCTTTATTTTCTTCAGCATCATCATATATGTCCTTTGGGTAGAAAATATACAGCCGCTATGGAAGTGGACACTATCTGTTTTTCTCCTTTTATTTTCTATGGCTATTGGAATCAGCCGCATCGTGCTTCGCTTTCATTATGCGAGCGATGTAATGGCTGGTTTGTGTTTGGGATTTACCTGGGTTATTTTTTCGCTTTGGTTGCTTAATAAAATTCACTTTTATATACAAAACAGGCGGTCCAAAATTTAATTCCTTCTTGTTAAAAAACGCAAAGCCTTCTTACAACATTAAACTGAAATAATTCAGATTAGTCCTACGTGCCTGTCCCTAACCTTTAAAACATGAATATGTTTACAAAAAAGAATTTACTTTCCCTCCTGGCACTCACCTCCCTGTTTATATTCAGCAGTTGTACTAAAGAAGATACGGTTACCAATACAAATGAATTGATTGGTACCTGGGCAGTGACGGGCATTAGCTCAAATATTCCGAATGACTGGAACAATGATGGATACACTGAAACCGATATTTATAACACTTACAATTATTGCCAACGTGACATTGTTTTGGCATTTGATTACAGTGGCTATGGGCAGTCACGGCAAGGCTGTAATTCACCATGGGAAAATCTAAACTGGCAATTAAGTAATAACCGCCTCGATATTTATATCCCTTCTGGTGATATTAACCTTTACATTACTCAATTTGATGGGTATACCATCAGGGGTTATGACCAGGTGCAGCAAAACGGAACAACGTATAACATCACGTATACATTAAGTAAACGGTGATACTAAGCTAAAGGCAGTGGGTATTTGGTAGAGGATAATGGGTATTGATAGATGTCGAGGTTTACAAAAAGTCATGTGTTGCATGCATATCTGCCAACGAATTCCAATTGATACTATAAAAATATTGTACAGAAGTCTTGCGGTATCTACACTATTTCGCCTCTCTCTTTTATTTAATGAAATATTTGTCCAAAGAACGTTTTCATATCATTCCATGAAGCACTGTCTGCGGCGGGGTTATATTTTATTGGCATTTTAAACTCTGCTGCTTTTTTATCGGCATCCGGGTTGGTAAAGGCATGTGTAGCTCCCGGATAAGTTTTGAAGGTATAATTCGCACCAATGGAATCCAGGCCTTTTCTAAAAGCATCTACTTGTGGCTGCGGCACAAAACTGTCGGTACCGCCATGGCACACCAAAATTTTTGCTTTCAAAAGATTTTTATTTGGCTGCACTCCTTCCAGGCCGCCATGAAAACTTACTACACCGTCGAAATCAGAACCCAGCTTTGCCGCATTTAATACAACCGAGCCACCAAAACAATATCCGATAGCAGCAGTTTGTGAAGTATCGGCCTGAGGATAGGTTTTTGCTTTGGCCAAAGCAGCTTCTAATCTTGCTTTAGCCAATTGGACATTTTGGTAAAAAGGTGTTGCAGCTTTCTGTGCATCGGTAGGATTGCCAGCTGTCTTTCCATCTCCATAAATATCTACTGCCATTGCCAGGTAGCCCAACTGAGCCAGTTGCTTAGCTCTCATGCGAGGATATTCAGTAAGACCCCACCACTCAGGTACCACCAGCACAATAGGACGTTTGCCTGTGCCCGATGAGTCGAATGTTACATATCCTTTTAAGGTAGTGCCGTTGGAAGAATAGGTAACAGCTTCTTCCCTGATAGCTTGGGGGTTACCGGTATTAGAAATAACACTGTCTTTTTTTTCTTCAGATTTTTGTTCATTACTACCCGCTTCATTATTGCAGGATAACAGAGCAAACGACCCAGTTAGTAATAGTGCAAAAGTTGGTTTCAAAAATTCCATTCGTGGTTGATTTTATGGTTTCAATGTGCAAAAAACAAGACTCACCGGTAAAGTTCAGAAATTCCTGGAAAATACTTGAAGTGTCACGCTTTAAATGCACAAATATTTTAAGTTCAAAGACCGCAAATCACTTAATGAGCAATTCAAATTCATAAGTAAAATATTCCGCTTGCTTCTTATCAATAAAAAGCCACGCACTAATTAGTACGTGGCTTTTGAGGTAAAAATTATCTTAATCAAGTTTTCCCTCGGTAACTTTTTTGTGGATCTCAACTTCTTTCATAAACTCACCGGTATCGTCATCAGCGTATAATCCATATGCATCAACCAGTGTGCCTTTATTTCCATCTGTTGTTTCTATAGCGTAAAGGATTGACATGTCATCAGGATTGGTGATTCCTTCGAAGCGGAAAAAATTAGCGGCCTTTACATCCTTTGCCTTATACTTTTTTTTGCCCTTTGTAGATACCAGCCTTCCTTTTTCCACCCGGTATTGGTCAGTATAACCTTTATGTTCCAGTTTGTCAAGGCATCTGTCCATATCAGTCATTTCAGTGGACCGGTCATTGGCCTCTGTATATTTATCGCTTCTGGTCTCGCTTGTGTTTTTTGAGTCTAATTGATCTCTGTCAAAGGATTCCATAAAAAAACGTTTTTGATGCTTTAATAAATACCAAAATAATGCCCTGACTAATGGGGAAAATTATCCCAACACATTTATGCCCATTATTTTAGGTTTTCCACTATGCGGTTGCGACCGAAATGTTTAGAGTATTGCCCAGTTTGGCTGGATCCAATTGACAGAACCAACTTTGTCAGTAATCAACTAAAGAACTTGCCATCTAATGAAAGCGCTTAGTGGAGAACCATCTACAAAAGCTATTTCAAATTGTACTCTATTAAGCGACATAAGGAAACACAATTAATAGTTAGAGATTTGCTGGCCGGGGATAGTAAAGAAATCATAGAGTTCATAAGTAAGATAACCACCGTTTATATAAAGATCATTAGCCATCCACCCGGCAATGTCTTCTTTGCTCGCTGTATTAAAAATGATAATACCGCGAAGGCGTTCGTTATTGGAAACGGGTCCAAAAACAGAAGCCTTGCCTTCCTGTTTTAAAGTAAACAGGTGTGCCAGGTGTTGCATTTGCAATTGATTGACTATATTTTCTTCTAACTCTAAGGCTTTGCCTGTAATTAAAAACATTAAAGTATAAGGTTTTCCCTTTGAAACTTTTTGCATTACTTCTTCCGGACTGATTTGCGGCATGATATAATTTTGAACAGCCAATATAAGGACAATGATCATCAAAACAATTCAACATAATAGCAAGGAATATGAACAAATGATTCAACTACGGTGCAAGGATTTGTTGGAACCGATTGGAGTACCTCCGCAATATATTCGGCCTGAAAAAGAGAAAGACGATTTCTTTATTGCAGCTCTTGAAGAAAACCACATGATTGGTTGCTGTATATTAACACCAAAACAAAATGGAGTTATACAATTACGACAGATGGCGGTACAGTCACACCTCCGGGGCAAAAACATTGGCACTGCCATTATTCGTTTCGCGGAACAAACGGCCCGTCAGAAGGGCTTTACTCTTTTGCTCCTGCATGCCCGTAACCCTGTAATTGGTTTCTATCAAAAATGTGGCTATCAAATAAACGGGAATGAATTTTTTGAAGTCGGCATTGGGCATCATAAAATGCAAAAGATGCTGCTTTAAAAACCGCTTACATAATTTCATTTCTTTCAATTGTTATAAAAGCTAGATTCATAGACCTAAAAACGGCTTATGAAATCAGCCTTCTTTTTCGTATCACTGTTTATTGTTACCAATCTTTTTGCCCAGGCTCCTCAAAAGCCCTGCACTGCTCCCCAAGCATCACAATTTGATTTCTGGATTGGAGAATGGAACCTTACCTGGAACGATAGCCTTCATGGAACAAACAAAATTGAAAAAATGTTTGGCAATTGCACTATACATGAAAACTTTGTTGATCCTAAAATCAATTATCTCGGGCAAAGCTGGAGTGTATACAATGTAAATTATAAAATATGGCAACAAACATGGGTCGATAACCAGGGTGGCTACATTCATTTAACAGGTAACATGCTTGGAGACTCCATGATTCTAACTACACAAGAAAGAAAAGTGCCAGCCAATATCAGCCCGACTGGAAAAATGACAAACCGGATGGTTTTTTATAACATCAAATCAGCATCTTTTGACTGGAGTTGGGAAGCGTCAACTGACGGTGCTCAAACCTGGAAGCCTAACTGGAAGATCCATTATGAAAGGAAGAAATGATAATGATTGATACGAAAAATCGGATGCAGGTTAAAAACGCTCTTACGTTTCATTCAACACCAGCGCATCTAAACTGTTTAACCCAATATCTTTTTTAGAAACAAAGCCTTCACCATATTTTACACCTATCCTTTTACCCAGCAGGCGTGCCCTTGACACAATAGCATCCAGGAAATCAGGATTGGAAAGATAACTTTGCGGCTCATTGCTATTTGGATCATAAAACTGTGTTTTATAGGCCTTAATGGATTGCATTCTCTGTTCCCATACTTCCGTTACATCAATTACAATATCGGGTTCATAAAAACGGTCTTGAATATAATGCAGCAACATTTTAGGTCGCCACTTTTCCTGTTCCTTTCCGCTATCATCAAATGTTTTCACCTGTCGAAAGCCTGAAAAAAAACAAGCATCGTAAATCAGCCAGCCCGCACGCCCATGATCGGGATGACGGTCTTCCCAAATATTCCCAATCACAATTTCAGGTTGATATTTACGAAGCGTTTTTATCAAGATCATCTGGTGCTCTTCATCATTTTGGAAAAAGCCATCACGCATTTTTAAATTTTCCCGAACAGCAATGCCCATGATCTTTGCAGAATCTGCGGCTTCCTTGTACCGGGTTTCTATCGTTCCTCTTGTACCCAGTTCGCCTTGAGTGAGATCTATTATTCCTACCTTTCTGCCATTCTTTACTTCGTTGATTAAGGTGCCTGAACATCCCAGTTCTACATCATCGGGATGTGCACCGATCGCTAATACATCCAATTTCATGGCGGAAAGATAAAAAGAGTTTGGAGTTTATAGTTTGTGGTTTATAGTAATTGTGTAGTTCAATCCTTTTTAGTCTATTGCTCTTATAAAATTGCAAATCAAATTATATACATCAACAGGTTATTGAACTGGGCCTATAAGCAAATCTGAATTTCAAACCACAAACTATAAACTTTATTGTCCGGGCCTGTAACCAGGTTTGTAAGAATTGTAATACCAGGATCCATTTATTTCCTGTACAATAGCATCGATTTGGCGGTCAGTAGGATTTGCCTGTACGTCAAACTCCTGTTTTAAACTACTGCCAAAAAAGAAAGCAACGGTTTGATATAACCGGGCATTTAAGCCGCCACGGTATTCCTTGATAATCTCGTAGCAGTTATTTCCGGTTTCGCGGTTAATTAATTTCATTAATACCTTACCCTGGTAAACAGAAAGATTGGAAAGAGGCTCTGTAAACTTGTTCTTCAATTCTTTTTCTCTTGATTTTATATAGGCCTTTCTTTCTTTTTTTGCTGTAACACCAACCAGTTTTGCATTTACGTCATTGATAATAACCGCTGCAGATTTGGCATAGGGATAAGTAACATATACAGCATTACGCAAACGGTTATAAGCTTCTAAAACCTTGGCTAATTTATCGGGTGGTAGTTTGGAAATGTAAACCATTTCCATTTCGCCATAAGGCATCCATTCACCATTGTAATAAATAGCAGGTACCATAATGGTATCGTTTACACCCCACTTGGAAGGATCAGGATGCGTAGAATCTTGCTGAGCCCTGCCAACCTGTGCCGAACCAATCAAAAACACTAAAAAGAGTATGGATAAAAACCGGGGCATATTTAAATATACGAAAGGAGATTACTTAATCAAAGAGACAAGCAATTTAGGCTAAACGCTGTTTAAAAAAGCTTAAAATGGGCGATATCAGATAGAAAATAATTGACGTAAACTTCTAAAATAATAGTCCTTTCTAAGGCTTAAGATGACTTAATTATTTCTGGCGATTTCCGGCTCAGCTACTTCAATGTTTCTTATTTCGCCTTCCCTGTTAAGTGTTTTCTTTCTATTGGTGTGAATACGCCAGGCCATACTCATAAGGAAGCCAATTACCATAAGAATAGTACCCAGCCAAAGAACATTAATAAAGGGAAACTTGTAAGCCTTTAATGTAACATACTTCATTACGGCGTCAGATTCCTTGATACCCAGGGAAGCTTTTTGACCTTCCACCTTTTGTAATTGGAGTACAAGACTTTCCTGCACAATTGTGTCTGGCTTGGAAAATACAGCTCCTTTCATATTGATGACCGTAGGTTTAACGGTGTAGATAGAAGAAGTTTTAGAAACCACC
>DAIQPL010000159.1:0-8948 GCA_036787395.1 Flavisolibacter sp.
AAAAGGGAAGACTGAAAATAAAGGCATCTACCTAAAAACATCCGGCTAAACGAAAAGCCTGAAAATTCAGCCCGCATGGGCCATTGAATTTTCTGCTCTTTTCTTTGGTTACTTTCTTTTCCGCAAACAAAAGAAAGTGACACAGGAAGAAAGCTCTTATAAGCAAACGCCATAACAAACCCTTCATTTCTCAGTACGACAAAGGAAGAGTGAATGTTATATCCGTATGACGCACAAGGCCACTGCAAGAACTAAGCAAAACTACTGATGTCAGTTTGAAACTTCATCACTGCTCCATGGACGATCAAACCGTTGAAGAGTGCGACGCAACGATGTTTAACCGATGTACTGCTGCCGGTACCATAACAGCTATCAACAAGGAACTGAAGGACCTTCTCTTTTAGATTGAACCTATATAGTCTATCTTTTAGTACTGAAAAATAAATCATGGAAATTTTAGCAAAGCGAATGCTTTTCTTTACCAAGGTGATTTTAACCTTCCTGGTAATTATGGTTTTAATCTTTTTAAATTTTTTGGACCTGCGGGAGAGCAACCGTAATAAAACTTATCTCAACCTGATAAATAAGGTGGCTCAAAAAGGTGACGATGCTTTACGATTTAAAAATTACGAATTAGAAAGAGTAAAATTTCTTCAAGACAATGATTCATCTTCTGCGACAAAACATATCAATGCCAGGAACGAACTGGTAAATTTATTAAAGGTCTACGGGGCCAATTTTACGAAAGGCACCAAAGGCGGCGGAGATGCAGAGAACCGATTTGTGGTAATGACAGTACCAGAACGCCATGTACAGGGCCCAGGCGAGGGAACAGTGGCGTCGGCGTTAGATTTTTTTCTGGCATATGCTTCTAATGATACGGCTTCCATTTTAACAGGTTTTGATAGCAAGATTCTAAAAAAACAACTCGATAGTATTTCCAATGTACTAAGTGGTGGTTTTAACGGTGGGCTGCCAAAAACAAAACCGCTTGCCGCGGGTAATGGAAACGTTGCTCCTGATGACAATGGTGGCAATGCACCGGTTGTTGGTGATGGTACTAACCCATATGGCATAACAGACAATAAAAATTCAAGGATATTGTTTTCGACTTACGAGTTTTCAGAAGCCCATATACAGGATAATAACCTTGTATTGGTTCTTGGTCAAAATATGAGAAACAGTAACGCCCAGGGAGCGGCATATTCTTTTTCTTTACACGTACCGGCACAACTAAAAAAAATAAATTTTCCATCCACTCTTCATTTTGCGGGCTTTGATTCTGTATTAATCAAAGACCTTTCTTCCAGTAAACAAAAGCAACAGGATTTAAAAAATTTATACGGGTTTTATGATTTGTCTATGGTAGATAAAATTTCAGTGGAGGAGATCAATAAAAATAACGATGCTGTTTCTATACTGGGATTCGACATTTCCCGTAAATGGTTCCCGGTTGCGCTCTTAATTACCCTGGTGATTATTTACATTTTACTCTTTGAAACCATAAAGAAGGCACAACAACAAAAATTAAAAATCATAACCGACTACAATTCCGAACAAGTTCTTGATTTTTTAATAGACAAGAAATGGATACGGCTCTTTTTATGGATAGCAACTCCGGTCCTACTGGGATTTTTTATTTTTTACTGTTCGCTTATCAGGTACAGTAATTTAACCTATGGTTATTTTGCGGTTGCTTGTTTGTTATGTTTTATCATTGGATTATTGGCATACAAAAAATCATTAGTTCTTTAATTCAACTCTATAAATAACTCAGCCACCATTTTTCTTTGTGGGCCTGTTTATAGCGATCGTATCGCTTGCATAGAAAATAAAGGATCAGAACTAGAGACAGCCAAACGAGGTAGGTGATTCCTAAAGAAAATCCATAGCCTCTTAATTTCGATTCAGCAGATACCCAGGTTCCTAAAGACGTCATGTCACTCCACTTATGGCCGGCAAAGGTGGTGGCAATCATAGCCGAAAGGTGAATAAGGTATAAATGAGCCAGGTAATAAAACATAGGAACCCGGCCAATCACTTTTATTTTTTCGGACAGCCACCCTCTCCAATTTTCAGAAACAGAAAGAAAGATTAGCCCGATTCCAACAGTAACCAAAACATATAAAAGCGAAGGCGGGTATTTAGATACTTTTAAAAATGAAAGAATTGTATATACGCCAGAGGGCTGGGCGCTCCACGGAGAAGGATCACCATATACATTACTGTACCTGAGAACAACAAATAGGATAAGGGAAGAAGCGCCCAGGGTCAGCAGAAATTTTTTCCGTTTTCCGGAATTCATTTCTTTTTTATAGATGCCACCAAGGCAATAGCCCAGGGCCATAACGCCCATCCAGGGAACCAGTGGATAGGCCACAAAAACATTCAGTGGACCAAAGGAAAAAAAGTTGAATTCATGTACCACCGACCAACCAAAGGACGCCGCCGATTGACCGGGAACATGAACGCTATCCAGCAGGTTATGACCAAATACCATCAGCAACCCAATAGCTGCTATTGTCCATCGCGGCAAATGGATCAAAGCGGCCAAAAAAATCATGCTGAAGCCCAAAGCCCAGATGACGCCTAAAAGTTCCATGGTAAAGCGGGCATTAAAGAACCAGCCGAAGCATACAATCGTTAATTCAAGAAACACCAACCATAAACCACGTGTCAATAAAAAGCGCGACAAATATTTTTTTCCTCTCCTTATGCCTACCAAAAAAGCAGAAGTGCCACTAAGAAACATAAATAAGGGTGCACAGAAATGGGTGATCCACCGGGTAAAATATAAAACGGGTGTTGTTGTTTGCAGGTTCAAAGGATCATCGGTAAAGGCAGCGGCGTGAAAATAATCTCTTACATGGTCCAGTGCCATAATGATCATAATAAGGCCGCGCAATAAATCGATGGATTCAACACGGTAGGTTGTTGACGGCCTGGCAATAGTCGCTGTTGCAGCAGGTGCGGTTAATATCGGTTCCATTGTAGTTAGCTTGAATAATAAAAACTGGCACGTTTAAAGGTAGGTTCATGGTAAAGCTACAAACTATTTGCAGATAGCTTATTAGCTGAAGAAGTTCAGGCTTCCGGTGGTAAGTAGGTGCCCGCCCAATGAAAAACGTGTTGGACTTTCCTTTTCAAACCGAAGTTAGATAGTACAAGCACTACTTGTTCATTGACAAAGGAATAGAATCAAGACTGTAATACCGGTGGACTACTTCCGCATTGCTGACTGTGATGATGCGAAAGCCGGAAGAGTCTTTGCCCAAAGGCATACCTACAGGACCTGTAGTAATCATTTCCAGATCGGGGCCGGTGGCAAGCGCATTGCGATGATAATGCCCTGCAAAAATGTGGTGAATGCCGTTCTTTTTAAAAAGCTGCAGGTATCTTGTTCGGGTCGCAAGGGGAATATTAAAATATTGATCCGGCTCGTTCTCTTGTTGTAAAAACAAGGGGTGGTGCAGAAAAATGAAAATGTGTTTATACTGCTTTCCTTTTGCTTCTTCCAAAGTTTTGATCAGCCATTCTTCCTGTTCTTTTGCCTGCTGCGGAACATTTTGAGGACTGTGCAGGTATACCGAATTTAGGACAACACCCAGCATAGATTGATACCGGAAACTGTAATACTCTTTTCCAAACGCGGTTCTATAAGCAGCAATGTCGGCAGGCGATGGAGTATTGCCCACATCGTGGTTGCCAGGTACGTTATACAGTGGAATGGAAATATCAAGCAGTGCCGTTATCCTTTTGTATTCGGCTACCTGGGCTACATCACCATTACGGTTCACCAGGTCGCCGGTGACAACCACGAAAGCTGGCTTCAACCGGTTGGCTTCCCTGATGGCTTTTTCGAAGTTTACTGTTTCCTTCTCAAAAGACCGGTTGGCAGTAAACATACCAAATTGTGGGTCAGACATCTGTATAAAATAGAGTGATCTATTGCTCCATTTAGCGGTAGCACAACCGCTGAGCAAAAGCCATACGGTTAGTAAAGAGAGGCAAAACTTCATTAGCAAATATCTCTCTGCCTTCATTTTTTATTATTTACAGGAAACGTTAAACAAAGCTGATGCAAGCCGGTGGCTTAAAAATAATTTTAGATGGCTGGTTTGCCAAATTATACTGCATTTGGATAGGCCGTACTTTTTTACCTGGCAGCAGGGCTGGCTAATCCAGAGTAGTTACATAAAAAGGCATTTTTCTTTTAGGTCTCGTAATGTATTTCTTAGTACTTTCAAACCCCCTTAATCCCTTCATGTGCAGTCTGAAACACTAGAAAAAAAGCCCACGTTATCTTTTTTACAAGGCGGTGGCGAGATGGGCGAACGCACCCGCAATTACAATTGGTCACAAACCTCTGTTGGCACACCGGATCAGTGGCCCCAAAGTTTACGTACAACACTTGGTATTCTTCTTCACTCGGCCTTTCCCATGTTTCTTTTTTGGGGCGAAGAACTTATTTGTTTTTACAATGATGCTTTTCGTCCCAGCCTTGGTGAAGAAGGTAAGCACCCCGCACTAGGAAAAGGAGGCAAAGAGGTTTGGCCGGAAATATGGGAGTTTATCGGCCCTCTTATCGAAAAAGTAATGACAACAGGGGAGCCTGTTTTTTATGAAAACCAGTTAGTGCCTTTCTACCGCAATGGAAAAATTGAAGACATCTACTGGACATTCAGCTATAGTCCCGCTTATTCTGATAATGGTGAAATAAACGGTGTGTTTGTCACGTGTACAGAAACAACAAATACAATTACGGCTTTTCAACAGCTACAGGAAAGCAAACAGGATGTAGCTTTTGCCCTTGAAGCTGCAGAACTGGCTACGTGGGATTTCAGCCCCATTACGAATCAGTTCACTGCAGATGCCCGGTACACCGAATGGTTTGGCCTCACAGCAAAACAAGCTACGAACAACAATCTTGCTATTAACATCATTGCAGACGAAGACAGGGAAAGAGTTAAGGCTGCTTTAGCCCAGTCACTCATTTATGCTTCAGGCGGCACCTTTGATATAGAATATACTATCCATCCCCGGAATAAACCGGAAAGAACTTTACGGGCTAAAGGAAAAGCATGGTTTAACAAGGAAAAGGTGGCCTATCGTCTTACCGGTACCTTACAGGATGTAACCGGGCAGGTAACAGCCAGGAAGAAAATAGAGGAAAGCGAACTCCGGTTCCGCAGGCTGATCGAACAGTCGCCCGTTGCTATGGCTTTATTTACCGGCCGGGAAATGAAGATTGAAGTAGCCAATGAACCCATGATTGCCATGTCAGGGAAAGATGCTTCCATAATAGGCAAGCCCATAGTGGAAGCTATGCCTGAACTGGTGGGGCAACCTTTTTTACAAATACTGGACGACGTGTTTACTTCCGGGAAACCCTACGAGGGCAAGGCTGCGGAAGTGCGGGTGTTGGTAAGTGGCAAGCCAGTGACTAGCTACCTTGACTTTAGTTATACGCCGGTTTTAAATGCTGTCGGGGAAGTATATGGCATTATGGACGTATCGGTAGATGTAACCGGGGAAGTACTGGCCCAAAAGAAGTTGGAAGAAAGCGAAAAAAGCCTACGCAATTTAATACTACAGGCGCCGGTGGCTATGTGCATTTTTCGTGGTCCTGATTATGTAGTAGAGATCGTGAATGAACGCATGCTCGAATCCTGGGATAAAACAGAGGAAGAAGTATTGAACAAACCGGTGTATAAAGCGCTTCCCGAGGCAAGGGGCCAGGGCTACGAAGACCTTTTAGATAAGGTCTACAGCACAGGCAAAACTATTACTGCTTTTGGCGCGCCGGCCACCCTTACCCGTAGTGGTGTTAAGGAAACCCGGTATGTAAACCTTGTGTATGATGCTCTCCGGGATGGAGATGGAACCATATCGGGAATAATGGTCGTCAACACGGACGTGACCGAACAGGTAATGGCAGGAAAAAAAATTGAAAAAAGCAGGGAAGAGCTGCAAATGGCTATTGAAATTGCAGAGCTGGGAACTTTTGTGGTAGATCTAAAGGCGTATACCGGAACCTATACTAAAAGAGTAATGGAGTGGTTCGGGTTCCAGGAAGGGCAAATGGGAATGGATACCATTTTCGCTGCTATTCATCCGGAAGACCAGTTACGGGTGACAACGGCAATCCGGCAGTCCATCGTATCTGAAGAAAACAGCAGCCACGATATAACTTACCGGGTTTTACATCCTGTCGATGGCTCTGAGCAGCATTTCCGATCAATAGGAAAAGCATTTTTCAACGCCGAAGGAATAGCCTATGAAATCAGGGGTGTAATACAGGATGTAACATCACTGACGCAACACCACAGAAAATTAGAAGAAAGCGAGCAAAACCTGCGCAATATTATTTTGACCGCTCCCGTAGCGATGAACATTTTCAAAGGGCCTTCTTTTATGGTGGAACTGGCAAACGAACGCATGTTTGAAGTATGGGGCACACGTGGTGAAAAAATTTTGGGAAAGCCTGTATTTGAAGCGTTGCCAGAAGCAAAGGGCTTTGGTTTTGAAGAACTGCTTGACCAGGTATATAAAACCGGTGAAACAGTTTCGGCTGATGAGCGGCCAATTCTGCTTCCAAGAAATGGAAAAATAGAGGAAGTATACATAAATGTGGTTTACGCACCATTTAGGGAAATAAATGAAACTATATCAGGCATCATTGCAGTAGCTGTCGATGTTACCGGGCAGGTTATATCCCGTAAAAAAGCGGAGGAAAGTGAACAGGAAGTGCGTGCAGTAGTGGAAAGTGCACCTTTCCCGATAGGTGTATATGTGGGACGGGAGTTTCGCATTCGGTTTGTTAACCAATCAATCATTGACGTATGGGGTAAGGGCCCGGACCTTGTAGGAAAACTTTATATGGAAGCGCTACCGGAGTTGAAAGAACAAAATATTCTTCCGCAACTGTATGGGGTATATGATACCGGGGTTCCCTTTCATGCCAGGAACCAGAGAGTAGACTTGTTCGTAGATGGGCAGCTGAGACCTTATTGGTTCAACTACAGCTTTACACCCCTGTTTGATGCCCAGGGTAAGGTTTATGGCATAATGAATACCGCTGCAGACGTAACTGATCTTAATCTTGCTCATCAAAAAATAGAAGAAAGCGAATCCCGCTTTCGTAACATGGTGGAACAGGCGCCAGTGGCGATAGCTGTTTTTGCAGGAAAAGATTTTGTAGCAGAAATTGCCAATGAAGCGTACCTGCCGCTGGCAGGGAAAACCAGGGAGGAGTTTATAGGGAATCCTTTATTTGAATCACTGCCCGAGGCCAGAAAAGTATTGGAACCCATTATCAACAATATTATTGAAACCGGCCAGCCCTTCTATGCCAGTGAATTTGGTATTGTGCTTAACCGGTATGGCACCGATGAGCAGTGTTATTTTAATCTTGCCTATGAACCCTTGAAGGAAGCAGATGGACGTATCAATGGTTTGATGGTAGTAGCGCATGAAGTGACGGGGCAGGTAATGGCCCGCAAAAAAATAGAAGAAGCTGAAGAGCGGGCAAGGCTGGCTATTGACTCCGCTGAGTTGGGAACATATGAAATCAATCTCCTTAGCAATGAGCTCTTTGCTTCGGCAAGAATGGCTGACATTTTTGATGTGGGAACCACGGCTGACCGGAACCGTTATATCGCTGCTATTCATCCCGAGGATTTGAAGGTGAGAGACGGCGCCTATAAAAAGGCGATTGAAACCGGCAACTTAGATTATGACGGAAGAGTGGTTAAGAAAGATGGTTCCATACATTGGGTAAGAGTGAAAGGAAAGATGTATTATAATGAAGAAAAGACACCTGTCCGTTTACTTGGTGTTGTCCAGGATATAACAGAGCAAAAAGAATTTGAGGCGCGGCTCAACCGGCTGGTAGAAGAAAGAACAGCAGAATTGGGAAACATCAACAATGAACTAAAGCGTTCAAATGCCAACCTCGAAGAATTTGCCTACGCTGCCTCACACGATATGAAAGAACCCATCCGCAAAATCCACTTCTTTACTGATCGCTTGAAAACAGGTTTGCAGGATCAGTTGAATGAAGAAAACCAACGCTACTTTGAAAGATTAGAAACCGGTGCTAAACGAATGGGTACGCTTATTGATGATTTGTTGCTCTATTCGCACATAAGCAGGGGCGCTGCTATCGAAGAAAGTGTGGACCTCAACCAGATAATAACATTGGTTAAGGAGGATATGGAACTCGCCATTGAGGAAAAGCATGCAGTGATCATTGTTGAATCTCTGCCTAAAATTAAAGGACACAGGAGACAGCTGCAGCAACTGTTTGAAAACCTGATTGGGAACGCCTTAAAATACAGCAAACCGGGTGTGGCTCCGCAACTATGGATCAAATCTGTCAGGACAACGGGCAATGATATATCCCTAAGTTTAACCGGAAATGAAAGCGACAAACACTACTACCAAATTGAAGTTCGTGACAACGGTATTGGGTTTGATCAAGCGGATGCTGAACGCATCTTTAATGTATTCACCCGCCTTCACGGCAATACCGAATATAAGGGTACAGGCGTAGGGCTTTCCATTGTACGGAAAGTTGCAGAGAACCACGGAGGCTATGCCTGGGCTGAAAGTAAGGAAGGTGAAGGGGCCACATTTAAAGTGTTGCTACCTGCACATTGATAACCCATAAAGCAACTCTCCTTATGCTTAATTTAGCTGCGAAGAAAAGAAGGTCCCTAACAATTCTTTTGCCCTGAAAGGCTTCAATCTTACAATCGAATTCTTTTTGTTGTCGTAGTGCACTTCGCAGAAGAAATCATAAACTCCGTAAAGAACAATTGTTTCCTCTTTTTCTACTTTAGTGCCTAAGAACCGACCCTCCCAAACCGTTTTCGTTTTTTCGGTTTGACGAAGTTGTATAAAATCATAAAGTGTCATGGTTATTCGATTTAGCAGTAGTAAGTTAC
>DAIQPL010000022.1:0-26130 GCA_036787395.1 Flavisolibacter sp.
TTCAAAACTGCCATTAACCGGAGCCACTGTTACGCATGAGTACAAAGAAGAAAGACTGATTAATAGGCCCGTTGCAATAAGTAAATTTTTCTTTTTCATAATAAATAATTTAGGCTACTAAACTATTGTGACATAAAAGCTATTTCTAATTGAATTTTACGGAAGCAAAATTGAAAATTGCAGTTTTTGCAAATTGCCTAAAAGTTCAATTGCGTGTTTGTGTATTTTGAATTAACTTGATAAGCGAAACTTTAGAGTGGATTTACCAAAACTACCAGGATGCACGGCCCATCTTTACAGGAATACCTGTTTCAACGCATTAAAGAAAAACTTCCTTTTGAAATATCCCTTGCCGATAGAATAGCTGAGCTGCTTTACATAAGCAATGACAGTGCTTACAGGCGGATTCGCGGCGAAACACCACTTGTATTGGAAGAAACCCGGATCTTATGCGAAGCGTATGACATTTCATTTGATCAACTGTTGAAGACCAATGCAAATAGTATTTTATTTGAATCTATTAACGTCGACAATAGCAACTACAGCTTCAAAAATTATTTGCAGGAAATAGTCAATAAATTAAGGTTTGTAGCTTCTTTTGACAATAAAGAAATTATCTATTTAAGTAAGGACTTTATCTTGTTTCACAATTTTCTGTTTCGTCCTGTATTTGCCTTCAGGTATTTTTTCTGGATGAAATCGATTGTGCAGCACCCTGATTTTATGCACGTAAAGTTTTCGGCTGACATGCTTACAGATGAAATTGAACAGTTGGGTAAAGAAATTATCCGCCTGTATAGTTCCATTCCGTCGATAGAAATATGGAGCGTAGAATCAATTGACGCATATTTGGAGCAGGTTGAATATTACAGGCAGGCTGGCTATTTTAAATCACAAGAAGATGTAGATGTCCTGTATGATGCTTTGCGAAACGTGGTAGAACATATGCGATCACAGGCAGAAGTAGGAAGTAAATTTTTGCCTGGAGAAAACCGGGAAAGCAAAAAAGTCAATTTTCAGTTCTTTCATAACCGGTTAGTGTTAGGAGACAATGTGATATTGGTAATGTTAAATGGAAAAAAGACGGTGTACCTCAATTATGATGTACTGAATTATATGAGTACACACGACGAGAAATTTTGTAACAATGTGTATAAAAAGCTTCAGACATTCATTCGTCGTGCAACTATTCTGAGCAATGTAAGTGAAAAGCAAAGGAATATCTTCTTCAATACACTTCTTAAGAAAATACCGGGCAGTTTTAAAAAAGTTTAGATGAGTACAATTCCTATTCAAGCACAGATCTTTCAGGCCATTAAAAGCAAGTTGTCTTCAAACATTTCCATGGTAGACGAAATTGCATCTGTTTTAGATGTGAGTACAGATAGCGCCTACCGCAGGCTCAGAGGTGAGAAAGCCCTGAGCCTTGAGGAAACCTACAAGCTTTGTAACCGTTTCCAGATTTCTTTAGATAACTTATTGAATTTGCAAACCAATGGTTTTTTGTTTACAGGAAACTTTGTTAAAAGTGAATCGTTTCGATTCGAGGAATGGTTGCAAACGGCTGTTCAACAAGTAAAATACATGAATGATTTTGCTGAAAAGCAATTAATCTACCTGGCTAAAGACTTGCCGCTTTTCCATCACTTTCACTTCAAAGAAATTGCTGCTTTTAAACACTATTTCTGGATGAAAAACATTGTGCATCATCCTTCGTTTGCCAGCAAAAAGTTTAGTGTAAGTGATTACCCCGATGAGTACTTTGAATTGGGTAAAAAAGCGTTAGGTTATTATAATCAGCTTCATACAATTGAAGTGTGGAATATTGAAAGCATTAATAGCACTATTCGCCAGATAGAATATTACCATGACTCAAATTTGTTTTCAAGTGAAGACGAAATTTTTGCTGTTTATGAGGCTTTGGAAAAAACGATTGATCACCTGGAGGTTCAGGCTACAGAAGGATACAAGTTTAATGTAGACGAAGGCGTTAACAAGCCACTTGGAATTTACCAGATGTATTTTAATGAGATTGTAATTCTAGAGAACTCCTTACTGGCAATTTTAAATGGAAAGAAAACCGCCTTTCTAATACACAATGTAATCAATGTAATGATTACAAGGGATGTGGCCTTTTGTGACAATATGTATGGCTATATTCAAAACCTGTTAAAGAAATCAACACTTATCAGTACTGTCAGTGAAAGAGAACGCACTCGGTTTTTTAAATACCTGCGACAAAAAATTCAAAGCCGCAAGCAAAATCTTAAAGTATAAAAGGTTAGTTATCACTTATTTTTATTTCTGGCAACAAATTTGAAAACACAGGAGTAAATTATTGTAATGAAACGCTACTTTATTGCCTTTATCCTGACCCTGGGTTTATTATCCTGTGAAACACTTTCAAACTTGCCTGCATCAACCGGCACTGGCGTTACGCAAACCGAAGCTGCCGAGGGAATACGCGAAGCGCTTGACCAGGGCGTTGGACGGGGCATCAGTTTTTTAAACAAGGAGGATGGCTTTTTTGGTAACCAGGCGTATAAATTGTTTTTGCCTTCGGACGCCCAGAAAATTGAGAACGCCTTGAGGCAGGTTGGTATGGGTTCATTGGTTGACAGGGCTATTTTACAAATTAACCGGTCTGCAGAAGACGCAGTAGGGTATGCGCGGCCCATATTTGTAGACGCTATTAAACAAATGACTATTACTGATGCCATCAATATTGTAAAGGGACCAACAGATGCTGCAACCCAATACTTTCGTGACAAAACAACAAATAAATTAGTTACTGCATTTACTCCAATCATTAAAGGCTCACTGGATAAGTTTAGTGCCACTAAATATTATTCTGACATGATTAACACGTACAATAATTTCCCAACAACTCTTAATAAATTAAACCCCGATTTGCCTTCTTATGTGGTTGGTAAAGCGGTGAATGCTTTGTTTGATCAAATTGCACAGGAAGAAGCTAACATCAGGGCGAATCCTGTTGCCCGTACTACAGACATTCTTAAAAAAGTATTTGGCTGGGCAGCAAAAGGTTAATCAGCCTTTATTGTAATTAACGCGGCAGGTTACGGGGATCATGCAATATTCTCGGTTGCTAACAATACTTGCCAGGCCTCAGCCACTTTCTTTTCATCTAAAAGTTTGGCTGCATATAGGTGTACTTCTTTCTCCATTTCTGCCGGGTTAATAGAAAAATACTGGACAATATTTTTTAAATGTTCATCATCAAAGGCTGGTTCTACGAGGGGCATTTCATGCATATTTCCTAATTGTCCCAGGTGATTGCCTGTTAATATTTTGCTCAGCCGAATACTTTCCGGGAGGGCATCGATGCCAATTCCCAGCTTAACATTAGGCTTTGGAACGGCAAATAAATTCTCTTTCGACACTTTACAATACCAATCTCCCCCCAGTCTTGCCACAAGTTCTAATTTAGTTTGATCAAACTTTTTATCATCCATAAGCAAGTCATTATTTAAATGCAAACGTAATACTTCACATATCACCAATTGGCCCGCGCCACCTTGTTCACCCAATGATTTTACCTCGAGCACTTTACATTCCAGCTTTGCCTTACTTTCTTTCACCATGGGAGGCTTTATCAGTGTAGCGGGTTCTTTGGTAAAGCCTGCCTTGATGAATTCATCCGTACCTTTTGGATACTCACAACTGGCAAGTGAAACCTGTTGCACCATATCATATGTAACAATATTAATCACTACTTCGGGCACTTCAATTACATTTTGCAAGGAATGTTTTGTTGTATTGTCTCTTATTCTTTTTGAAGGTGAAAAAACAACTACAGGTGGATCAGAAGAAACCATATTGAAAAAACTAAACGGGCTTAGATTGACATTCCCTTCTTTATCTATGGTAGATGCAAAGCAGATAGGCCTCGGAGCTATTACATGTTGCAGGTAATACTGCTTTTCTACCGGCTTTAATTCTTTCAGATCAAACATCATAAAGGGCAAATTTCATTAAAATGGATCTATAAGTAATTAGCTTTATTTTATACCGCTTAACAAAAAGTCTTGCTGGCACTTCTTCGTTTAAATATTTTTAAAGAAATATTGATTGATGAAATATGTATTCGTGTTAATTGCTGTTTTCTTTTTCATATCGTGTAACAACGCCGATACTAAAGTTGCATCCTCTTCCGGTTCTGCTGCCAAAGACAATGACGAGTTATCGAAATTGTTTGATAATTATTGGGAAGACCGCATGAAACTATACCCTTTGGAAGCTACACAAAGCGGAGATTATCGCTACAATGACAGGCTTACTATCTTGTTCACAGATTCTTTTAAGGACACCTTGAAAAAGTTCTATAGTAGTTACCTAAACCAGGTTACTAAATACAACAGGAATGATTTAAATGAAAATGACCGCATTAGCTACGATATTTTTAAAAGAGAAATGGAGGTGCAGCTCGAAGGTTTAAAGTTTCATTCAAATTATATTCCTTTCAACCAGTTTTGGGGCTTACCTCTGGATATGGGACAATTAGGTTCTGCTGAAGGAAGCCAGCCTTTTAAAACAGTTACAGATTATAACAACTGGATCAGTCGGGTAAGGGTTTTTGGTGCATGGGCCGACTCTGCTATTATCTATTTTAGAAGGGGTATTAACGCTAATATCATACTCCCACGGGCACTAGTAGTGAAAATAATCCCACAAATGAAAGACCTCGCCAATCCCGATACTTCACGCAATGTATTCTTTAGTCCATTAAGAAAATTTCCCTCTTCTTTTTCACAGGCACAAAAAGATTCGGTGTCAGGCAATCTGGTAGCTGTACTGAAAAAATATATACTTCCCTCATATCAAAAGTTGGGAACGTTTCTGCAAAATGAATATTTGCCTAAAGCCCGGGCTACCACTGGTATCAGTGCTATTCCAGAAGGACCCGAAACTTATAATTACCTGACACGCTTTTGGACAACCACTAACAAATCCGCCGATGAAATTTATAATACGGGAATAGCAGAAGTAAAAAGGATTCGCAATGAAATGGAGCACATTAAAGACAGTGTTGGTTTTAAAGGAAATTTGAAAGCTTTTTTTGACTACATGAAGAAGGGTAAGAAATTTATGCCCTATAAAACAACCGATGAGGTGTTAAATGCTTTTCGTTCTATTCAACAACGTATTGAGCCTAATTTGAGAATGATGTTTGGCCGTACACCAAAAACCGGTTTTGAGATTCGTCAGACGGAAGCTTTTCGTGCAGCATCCGCCAGTGCTGAATATCAACAGGGCACAGCAGACGGAAGCCGGCCCGGAATATTTTATGTTCCTATTCTGGATGCTTCAAAATTTAATATCACATCGGGTATGGAATCATTATTTCTTCATGAAGCTATTCCCGGTCATCATTACCAAATTTCACTGCAACAGGAAAATGAAAATCTGCCAAAATTCCGACGCTTTGCCTGGTATGGAGCATTCGGTGAAGGGTGGGCCTTATATTGTGAATTTTTGGGAAAAGAATTAGGGTTATACACCGATCCCTTTCAATATATGGGTGCATTAGGCGATGAAATTCATAGGGCCATCCGTTTGGTTGTGGATGTGGGTATGCACACAAAAGGAATGACGAGAGAAGAAGCCATTAAATATATGATGGATAATGAAGCTATCGGCGAAGAAGGGGCTATTGCAGAAATTGAAAGATATATGGCCATCCCGGGTCAGGCATTGTCTTATAAAATAGGAGCGTTAAAAATACGGGAGCTTAGGAATAAGTATTCAAACGAACTGGGAAGTAGGTTTAAACTTTCCGATTTTCATGATGAGTTTTTAAAAGATGGGGTTATGCCCCTGGAGATTGTAGAACAAAAAATGGATTCATGGACGAAAAAGATAAAAATTCAATAGGGCTTTTTGACGACACTCAGCAATATGGGTCATAAAAATAAAAAACCGCTCACCGCGGTAAAAAAGAAAGGGGCCCCGAACCAAGGCCCCTTTTACAAGCCACCATCCTCTTCCACCTAAGAGGTCGTTTATAATATCTTTTTGAAAATGGTTAAGGGTGAATCAAATACGTTCATTACTATGATCACAAACATGATACCAATTCAATTTTAAACATATAACAACTCTTAATTCCCCAAATTCACAGGATTGTTGTTGAATATTTACAACACGTTCCCCAGCTTTCTTCCCAATTTCATTAAAACAAAGAACAACAGTTTTGCATATAGGCTAGCAACGGTCAGTTTATCCTGCTCTTCATGTATATAGGGGAAATTATAGTGCCAAAAAGACTAAGACATTTTTTGATCTTTGGAAAGTATATTACTTCTAAATAAACAAGGGTACTTGAGTTAAAATTTATCTTTGGCAGCCATGATCGTTGCTGTGAATACAAGGCTGCTATTGAAAGATAAATTGGAGGGCATCGGATATTTTACCCGGGAGGTGCTAACTATCTTAACCCAAAACCATCCTGAACACCAATTCTATTTCTTTTTTGACCGTCCTTATAGTGAAGATTTTGTTTTTAATGACAATGTTTATCCGCTGGTAATTTCTCCGCCGACACGTCACCCGTTGCTATGGAAATACTGGTATGATATAAAAGTTCCTTTGGCACTTAAAAAGATAAAAGCTGATGTATTTGTTTCTCCCGATGGGTTTTCGTCGTTAACTTCCGGGGTTCGTCAGTGCCTGGTTATACATGACCTAGGCTTTTTACATCAACCAGATAGCTATAAAAAAAGCCACTACCGTTATTACAAGTATTTTACTCCCAAGTTTATTAAAAAAGCTAAAACGATTGCAACTGTTTCAGAATTTTCAAAAAATGACATCATTAAACAGTATAAAACAGATGCCAAAAAAATACAGGTTGTATATAATGGTGTAAAAGATGTCTTCCATCCCGCCTCGTTTGATGAGCAATTAAGTTCTAAAGCAAAATATACAGGAGGAAAGGAATTTTTTCTTTACGTGGGCGCTATACAGCCGCGTAAAAATCTTGTTAACCTATTAAAAGCTTTTTCTATTTTCAAAAAACGTCAAAAAAGCGAATGGAAACTTGTGCTGGCGGGGAAGCTGGGCTGGAAAAAGGATGAATTCAGGCAGTTATTAAAATCCTATAGATACAAACATGATGTAGTATTGACCGGTTACGTGCACGAAAAAGAATTGGTTGAACTGGTTGGAGCATCATATGCCATGATTTATCCCTCGTTTTTTGAAGGTTTTGGTGTGCCGCTTTTAGAAGGAATGAAATCTCATGTACCCGTACTTACATCTGCAGGTACTTCCATGCAGGAAATAGGAGAGGATGCAGCTCTTTATTTTAATCCTAAAGTCCATACTGATATAGCTGATAAGTTAATGCTTATCTATAAAGACGAAAACTTAAGACAAAGCCTGATTGAAAAGGGGAAAATAGTTGCCCAAAAATATACGTGGAAAAAAAGTGCGGATTTGCTGTGGCAATCCATTATGGAAGCAACAAAAAGATAAGACACATAAACACTACCATGGAATATTTGAGCCAAAACCATCAGTATTCCAACATTGCCACATTTGCACATTGATTACCTTCGTCCCTCAAATTTTAAGATGGCAAAATCAAGTATAGTGATCGATGTTGAACTGGATGAAGGACGTGTTCCGAGCAGCATCGAGTGGAAAGCTTCAGAAAGTACTATTGAAAGACCCCAACAGGCCAAAGCATTTATGTTGTCCTTATGGGATGGTGGAGATAAAACAGCGCTTCGCATTGACCTGTGGACTAAAAAAATGATGGTGGATGAAATGGCTGATTTTTATTACCAAACCTTCATGACTATGGCTGATACCTTTGACCGTGCTACAAAAAATGCTGAACTGGTAAATGATATGAAGAATTTTGCGAGGCAGTTCTATGCAAAGTTTCAGGAACAGCAAATGAGCGAAAATAAGTTAGAGAAATAAATTGAGTGGTAGTCAATTCTAATTAACTGCCATTAAACTACAAACTACTTTGCCTACTTATGTAAAGAGTCAATTGATCTCGCTATCAAATATTAATCATTGTCAAAAAGCTGCGCCATTGTTGGTGTACAAGAGTGCGACGCAAGGGACGCTGACAGAAGTTCAAGTGCAGGTAACCAAAAACATAAACTTTAAATTTCATTATGAACCTAGAACAAAAAGTTATGGCAGAAATGAAAGACGCCATGAAATCAAAAGATGAAGCAAAGTTGAGAGGGTTAAGAGCTATTAAAGCAGAGATCATAAAGGCAAAAACGGAACCGGGTGCTGGTGGAGAGATCTCTGAAGAAAAAGAAATTGCTATGCTTCAAAAAATGATGAAACAACGAAGGGATTCATTAGATATTTATCAACAGCAAAGCCGTGCAGACCTTGCACAAAAGGAGCAGGATGAAATTGCAGTTATTGAAAAGTATTTACCGAAGCAATTGAGCAGTGAAGAATTAAAGGCAGAACTGCAACAGATTATTACGGACACAGGGGCTGTTTCTGCTGCTGATATGGGAAAGGTTATGGGGGCCGCTACAAAAAAGTTGGCCGGCCACGCTGATGGTAAAACAATTTCTGCCATTGTAAAAGAGTTGCTGGCAAAGTAAAAGTCTTTATGCATGCTTATAGACATTGTTGCTGTAGTGCTTTTAATTATTTCTGTCTATAAAGGTTTTCGTAAAGGACTGATTGTAGCTGTATTTTCTTTTCTTGCGTTTTTTATAGGGTTGGCAGCTGCTTTAAAGTTATCAGCAATAGCAGCAACATATATTGGTGATACTGTAAATATTTCGGGGCGCTGGTTGCCAGTGATTGCTTTCCTGATTGTGTTTTTTATTGTTGTATTGTTAGTTCGCCTAGGCGCAAAAATGGTGGAAGGGGTAGTGAAAGTGGCCATGCTTGGATGGCTGAACAGGTTGGGAGGGGTTGTTTTCTACATTCTGATTTATTTTTTCATTTTTAGTATCATTTTATTTTATGCAAACCAACTGCATTTGATAAAATCAGAAACCACACATGCTTCAACTACGTTTCGCTATATTCAACCCATAGCCCCCAAATTGATGAACATGCTGGGTGCAATTATTCCATTTTTTAAAGATATGTTTGAGCAACTTTTACAATTCTTTCAAAACATTTCTAAGAAAAATTCTTCGACACACTATTCCTTTTTGTATTAATGGCAGAAGCTTAGTCGTTTGAGTTAAAACAATTATTTTAGCAAAAATTAGAACTATTTAGCTGATGCAGTATCCGATCAAAGAGCAAGGTAAGTTTAGGTATATTGAAGAAGGTGCGGGGGAGCCGCTTGTGCTACTGCATGGACTGTTTGGCGCCCTAAGCAACTTTAAAGACTTAATCGAACATTTTCGTCACCAGTACAAAGTGGTAGTGCCTATACTGCCGTTATTTGACCTGGATATTCTGCATACAACTGTGGGCGGCTTAGCCAAACATGTTCACAAATTCCTGGATACAAGAGATTATAAAAATGTTCACCTTTTAGGTAATTCTTTGGGTGGACATGTTGGGTTGGTTTATGTTCTAAAACATCCTGAACGCGTGAAATCATTGATCCTCACAGGCAGCTCCGGTTTGTTTGAGAACGGAATGGGAGACACTTATCCCCGTCGTGGTGATTATGAATATATAAAAAAGAAAACGGAGGTTACGTTTTACGATCCTAAAATGGCTACCAAGCAATTAGTAGACGAAGTGTTTGAAATTACCCGCAATCGGTTGAAGGTTATCAAGATTATCGCTTTAGCAAAAAGTGCTATTCGCAATAACCTGGGAGAAGAGCTCAATAATATTAAACAACCCACGTTATTAGTGTGGGGCAACAACGACACCATCACGCCTCCTTTTGTGGCACAGGAATTTCATAAGCTTATACCAAACAGCGAACTCCATATTATTGATCAATGCGGCCATGCACCTATGATGGAGCAACCTGGAGAGTTCAATGTTATTTTAGACAAATTTTTGAAAAAGCTGAGCGAGCCTGCAACAGTTGCATAAGGTTGGTTGTCTTTATACTATAACCGTTAGCTATGTTAACCCGCGAACTTATATCAAACTCTATACCTTACCTGCACAAAGAAGATAAAGTATGTCATGCGTTGCAGCTAATGAATGATTATCATGTAGCACATTTGCCTGTAGTTGAAAATGATAGTTATCTTGGAATTATCAGCGAAGAACAATTATTGCAAAGCGATGATGAAACCACCTTAAATCAATTAGCTATAACTAATGGTACTACTTCTGTTCAGGCCAATGATCATTTTCTAAAGGCAATTCAAACAGCGGTGGTTAATAAATTAAGCGTAGTACCTGTGGTGGAAGAAAAACAATTGCTTGGCATTGTTACCTATACCGATCTGTTACGTAACGCTTCAAACTTTATGAGCCTCAATGAACCTGGTGCTTTGATCGTGTTAGAAATGGATAGCAAGAATTATTCTTTTACGGAAATAAATCGCATTGTAGAATCTAATGATGCGCAGATTACTCAACTTAATACGTTCACAGATCCTGAAACGGGCATAAGTCAAATTACTATCAGAGTGAGTAAACTGGAGGTTTCTGATATCATCGGCACTTTCCAACGTTATGAGTACAATGTAAAATATTATTTTGGTGAAGAATTGTTTGAAAATGAGCTCCGAACCAATTATGATAACCTCATGAATTACCTTAAGATTTAAGATTTCTGTTTCGAGTTTTTATGCATCTTTTCTCATTTCAGACTAAGAAGTGCCTATACTGTTTTAGAGTAAAACAGTATATATTTACAGGTACACAATAACTTCAGAAGCAGGTTCACAAGTTTCAAAATTCGGGGTGCACGATTTGATTAATTGCCAAGGTAAACTCAAAACTTGCGGCCTCTTACAGCAAAAAAAAAGTTTTGAAGGTAGCCATTTATAGCAGGGTGCTGGAATCGACACAGCAGCAATATATTCAGTTATTTTTCGATGAACTTCGCAAGGAAGGCATTATTCCTGTTATTTTTCAACCTTTTTTTAATGAAGTTAAGGCGCACCTGTCCTTACCTGATGTTTCCCAAACTTTTTTAACGCATAACGACCTGACAGACGAAATTGACTTCGTAATTAGTCTCGGTGGTGACGGTACACTCCTTGACACTGTAACCCTTGTCAGGGATAAAAATATTCCCGTAGTAGGGATCAATTTTGGCCGCCTTGGGTTTTTAGCCAGCATTGGCCGCGAGGAGCTGGTTGATGCGGTCAAAGCTTTGGCAAGACGTTCCTACGTTATTGACCGTCGAACACTAATTCACCTCGATTCCAACATTCCTTTATTTAACGACGTCCCCTATGCTTTAAATGAATTTGCTATTCATAAACGAGACACATCTCCCATGGTTAAGATCCATACCTACCTGAATGGGGAATTATTAAATACGTATTGGGCAGACGGGTTAATTCTGGCAACACCTACAGGTTCTACCGGTTATTCATTGAGTTGTGCGGGACCAGTAGTTTTTCCTGATGCCTGTAGTTTGATATTAACACCTATTGCTCCCCACAATTTGAACGTACGTCCCATTGTGATTCCGGACAATACGATTATCTCTTTTGAGGTAGAAAGCCGTGCTGATGATATTATTTGCGCCCTTGATTCAAGAAGAGAGATTGTAGATAAAAATGTTTTGCTGGCCGTTCGAAAGGAAAACTTTATGCTTAATTTGGTAAGACTTAATGAAAACAATTTTCTTCAGACTTTGCGAAATAAGCTTTCGTGGGGATTAGATAAGCGCAATTAATTCTTGCCATTGATACCAAAGCATCCTATTTTGCGTTAAAATCGAAGTAAACCTTATTATATAGTCATGAGAAAACTACTGGCTGCAGTTATTCTTTCCCTACCCTTGTTTGTTTTTGCCCAAAACTCTATTGTACAGGAAGGGGAATTTGGTGTTGGCATTGGAGCCGCACATTATTTTGGAGACCTTAATACGAAAGCCAAATTAAACCGTCCGAAGTTGGCTGCAGGCATTTTTTTTCGCAAAAATTTTGGGAACTATATAGCCTTACGTGTTAGTGGAACTTTTGCACAACTGGGCTATTCCGATGTTTACAACACACATAACGAATTTATGCACCGCAGAAACCTGAGCTTCAATACCAACATTTGGGAATTGGGTGTGCAAGGCGATTTTAATTTCTATCGTTTTATGCCTGGCGACCCGGAATTCAGGTTCACACCTTACATAACCTTCGGAGTTAGCGCCTTTAACTATGATCCCTATGCTTATTTAGGTGGGCAGAAATATAATCTTCGCCAGGCAGGTACAGAAGGACAGAATGATACCTCTTACAAGGATCGCAAGCCTTACAGCTCCATGGCTTTGGCCATTCCATTTGGTGTCGGCGTAAAATATTCTATTAACGATAGAATCAATATAGGGTTTGAAGTGGTATACCGTTTCACGAAGACTGATTACCTTGACGACGTTAGTACAACTTATGCAGACATTTCCTCTTTCCCTCCGAACCCGGATGGATCACCCAATCCTGCTTACCTGCTTTCAGACAGGTCTTATGAAACCGGTGATCGTATTGGCGTCAAGGGAAGACAAAGAGGAAACAGCGAGAATAAGGACCAGTTTGTTACGGCTATGTTCTATGTCAGCTTTAACCTGCAGTCTTATAAGTGTCCTTCGGCCAACTAAAGCACCCCGTTGATACATTCAAATATTAGCACAGATTGTTCTGTGCTTTCTTATTTTTTGATGTCACAAAACGAATCCAACAAACGTTAAGCCATAAATATTTCTTATTTATCTACTTTTGACCAATGTCTGAATTGTTGGCACAGATTGATAAAAGCCGCCTGCCGCGACACATAGCCATTATTATGGATGGTAATGGCCGTTGGGCAAAAGAACAAGGCCAGGACAGACTATTTGGCCATTATCACGGCGTAGAAAGTGTTCGCAATATAGTAGAAGGTTGTGCGGAATTGGAAGTAGAGTTTCTAACACTTTATGCTTTTTCTACGGAAAACTGGGACCGTCCGCAATATGAAGTTGTAGGCTTAATGGAATTACTGGTAAGTACTGTAAGAAATGAAGTAGAAAGTTTGGACAAGAACAATATCAGGTTGCATGTGATTGGTGACCTGAACATGCTTCCTGAATATGCCCGCAATGAGTTAAATGAAGCTTTAGAAATTACAAAAGAAAATACAGGACTTAACCTTATTATGGCTTTAAGCTACAGCGGGCGGTGGGAACTTTTAAACGCGGTGAAAAATATAGCCTGGGAAGTCAAAAATGGGAAACTTAATATTGAGGAAATAGACCAGGATATCATGCAGCAATATCTTTGTACCAGCGGTTTTCCCGATCCCGAATTGATGATCCGTACGAGTGGAGAATATCGCATTAGTAATTTCCTTCTTTATCAATTAGCATACGCCGAACTTTATTTTACTAACGTTCGCTGGCCTGATTTCAGAAAACATAATTTATATGAGGCCCTCATAAATTACCAAAACAGAGAGCGAAGGTTTGGTAAGACAAGTGAACAAGTGATAGAGAGTTAATCGCCTTTGTTAAAAATTTCCATATTGCATAGTGGTTTTGACTCCTCAAGGTTCATATCCAAACAACCAAATGGTGGACGAAAGCTTTTTGGGCGACCTACAGATGAGGGTTTAATCTGCCTTTTGTTTTAACAAAACCGATTGAAATTTACCGTTAATTTGCCACCCAAACTGCGAGTACTAATTGCATTACGACTGAACTTTTTATCCATGCAACGATATTTATCCAGATTTTTTTCTTTATGCTTTTTTGCTTTGCTGGCAATTGAATCCTATTCTCAGGATACAACGGTAACTTCTGTAGACCCTGACCTTCTGGCTTTACAAAATGCAAAAGTGCCAAAAGAGTATACAATTAATTCCGTGAAAGTGACTGGCCTTACCACTCTGGATACAGCCATTGTATTGTCTATTTCAGGAATACAAAGGGGAGATAAGGTGACCTTGCCTGGCGGTGACGTTTTTTCGAAGGCTATTGCTAACCTTTGGCGTCAACGTTTTTTTAGCAATGTGCAGATTTATATTACGGATGTTAGTGACGATAGGATAGGCCTGGAGATTAACGTGCAGGAAAGAGCAAAGCTGGGCAATTTTAAATTTGTTGGTGTTAAGAAATCTGAAGCTGAGGAATTACAAGGTAAGGCAGGCCTTGTTAAGCAAACCATCATTACAGAAAACACCCGCCGCAATGCTATAGATGCCATACGAAAATATTATACAGAAAAAGGTTTCATGAACGTGCAGGTGCGTATTGAAGAAAAACCTGATCCTACTTTTAAAAATTCAAGCTCCTTAACCTTTTACGTTGATAAAAACAACAAGGTAAAAGTAAATGAAATTGATTTCTATGGGAATGAAACCGTAGGTGATCTGCAATTGAAAAAGCAATTAAAAGGCACAAAAGAAAGAAGTAAGTTCACTTTAAAATCTTCTAAAACAGAAAGTCCGTTTGGAGAGAACCAATCGCTTACGTTTAGTGAGTATTTAAAAGACTATGGCTTTTTATCTGTATCCAAAACCAAAACTTTAATAGATCCTTATTTCCGGTTTAAATTATTCAGTAGTGCCAAGTTTGACAGAAAGAAGTTTGAAGACGACCTGCAAAGCGTAATAAATTATTACAATTCTTTAGGTTATCGTGATGCACAGGTTGTTGATACAGCTTTGTATCAAGGCGCAGATGGAAACCTGCAGGTAGATGTAAAAGTTAGCGAGGGTAATAAGTATTATTTTGGAGATATTGGTTGGAGAGGAAACACAAAATACCCTGATTCTTTATTGACCACTATTTTGGGTATACGCAAGGGTGACATATATAATATCGACATTCTCAACAAACGTTTGGGCAAGCAGCTAACCATGGAAGGTGGCGATATTGGAAGTTTGTACCAGGATGATGGTTATTTATTTTTCCGTGCAGATGCGGTTGAAACATCTGTATACAATGATACCATCAATTACGAAATTCGCATTGTAGAAGGTCCGCAGGCCAGGTACAGAAACATCACAATAAGTGGTAATGAAAAAACAAAGGATTATGTTATCCGACGTGAATTGAGAACGCAGCCTGGTGATTTGTTCAGCAGGGCCGATCTTATTCGTTCTCAACGCGAATTAGCCAACCTTCAATACTTTAACCAGGAAAAAATTAATCCGAACGTAGTTCCTAACCAGGAAGATGGAACCGTGGATATTAACTGGGAACTGGAAGAAAAATCATCTGACCAGTTAGAACTTTCTGCCGGTTGGGGCGGAGGTGTTGGTTTAACAGGTACACTCGGCGTCACGTTCAACAACTTTTCTATTAAAAACATTTTTAAAAAATCAGCATGGGATCCGTTGCCACAGGGAGATGGTCAAAAGTTAAGCTTACGCTATCAGTCAAATGGCAGAGCGTATAACTCGTATAACTTTTCTTTTACAGAGCCCTGGCTCGGCGGTAAAAAGCGTAACTCTTTTACGTTTGCTTTATACCGCAGTAAATTCTCGAATGCCTATAACTACGGTACAGGTCAGTTCGACAAAGCAAAATCAGATACAAATTATTTAAAAACATTTGGGGTATCTGTCTCACTGGGTAAACAATTAAAATGGCCGGATGACTTTTTCAGTCTTGTTTATTCGGTGAACTACACAAAGTACACAATGCGGAATTATCCAATATTTGCTGGCTTTGACAATGGAATATCCAACAATGTAAGTTTAAAAATAGCCTTACAGCGGTCGTCTGTTTTCGACCCAACTTTTCCCCGGAGCGGCTCTAATTTTGTAGCGAGTGTACAATTGACACCTCCTTATTCTGCACTAAACCCTGACCTTGTTAAATCTGACAATCCTTATGAACATCCTGAATATCATAAATGGCGCTTCACTTCGGAATGGTTTGTACCGATTGGCAAGCCAACAGGTGCTGATAAGAACCGTCAGTTTGTGTTAAAGCTGGCAGCTAAGTTTGGCTTTATGGGGAAGTATAACAGTAAATTAGCGGTTTCACCCTTCGAAAGATTTCAGTTAGGTGGAGATGGGTTAACAAATAGTTATGGCCTGTTGGGATATGATGTAATTTCCTTACGTGGTTATCCTGTGTTTGAAAGCTCAAATCCTTCTATAAACAACCCAGACCAAACGAGCACGAACCGGTTCTTTACAATATTCAATAAATATTCACTAGAGTTACGTTACCCCTTGGTTACTAATCCGGGCAGCACTATTTACGGGCTAACTTTCTTTGATGCGGCAAACGGCTGGTATAATTTTAAAGAATACAATCCTTTCCGTTTACGCCGCAGTGTAGGTGTAGGTATGCGTTTCTTCCTCCCTATGTTTGGATTACTTGGATTTGATTATGGAATAGGACTTGATCGTTTGCTGCCAGGCGAGAACCGTTGGAAAAATGCAACCCGCTTTACCTTTATGCTAGGTTTTGAGCCTGAATAAACCATTACTAATAATCAAATAATTTCAACGATTAAACTCATCAAATGAAAAAGTTTTTTCTTCTTGCAACCTGTACCTTTTTGCTGGTGGCTTTTTCCCAGGGGCAACGATATGCCATTATTGATACTAAATATATTCTGGATAAAATGCCGGAATATAAAACAGCTCAAAAGAGCCTTGATGACATGGCCGCCGTGTGGCAAAAAGATATAGATGCTATGCAACAGGACCTTGATAAAATGTATAAAGATTTTGAGGCAGAACAAGTTATGTTAAGCGACGAACTGAAAAAGAAAAGAGAAGACCAACTTTTTTCTAAAGAAAAAACAGTAAGAGATCTCCAACGCAAACACTTCGGTTTTGAAGGAGATCTTTTTAAGAAAAGACAGGAACTGATTAAACCCGTGCAGGACAAAGTTTATAACGCCGTGCAAAAATTAGCCGTGCAAAGGGGATATGACTTTATACTGGATAAAAGTGAAGGAATTACGGTTATATTTGCCGACCCTAAACTCGAAAAGAGCGATGACATTTTGAAAGAACTGGGAGTCAAATAAAAAAATTTGTAAAAAGACATTTTTTAGACAACCATAACCAATAAAAAAGAATCATAACTAAACATCACAAAACAATTTCATGAGCAAGATCAAATTATTTTTAGTGGCTGCAATTATTTTTGTTACTGCAGGAAGTGCTGCGGCGCAGAAAACCGGTTACATCAGGGTAGATGACGTAGTTCGGTTAATGCCTGAAACCGCAAAAATTCAGGGCACGCTGGAAAAATATCAATCCGATTCTTTACAACCAAGGTTCAATTATACATTAGCTGAATTTCAACGCAAGGACAGCCTTGTTAATGGAAAGGATTCTTTAAGAACTCCGGCTGCGGCACGTGCTAAAATGCGTGAAGAAATGCAGCAGGATATGTATGAGTTGCAGAATTGGCAGCAAATTTCTCAACAGCTAACGCAGGGCAAGCAGGACCAGTTATTGGAGCCAATTTATGCTAAGGCTATTACGGCCGTACAACAGGTGGCAAAAGACAATGGCTATTCATATGTATATACTAAAGATGCCTTATTAGTTGCGCCCCCCGCGGACGACTTGTTACCATTAGTGGCTAAAAAACTAAACCTGACTATTCCTGCTGGTGGTGGTTCTGGGAAAACAGCAGGTCCTGTAGGAAATCCGCCTTCAGGTAAAAAACAATAATAAATTTATGCAATGATTTCATGGTCCCGCTTTCAAAAGAAGCGGGATTTATATTTTAGCTTTTCGATGATGACGTTACCATTTAATGCCATCTTCGATTTGTCCTCACTAACCCGCCAACTTCTTTACTTCTACCTTCACACTTAAACTTTTATCTTGTCGCCATGGGCCCTATTGGTGTTTTTGATTCTGGTTATGGTGGATTAACTGTTCTCAACGAGTTTGTAAAAAAACTTCCTGTGTACAATTATTTGTACCTGGGTGATAACGCCCGTGCTCCTTACGGAACCAGGAGTTTTGAAACCGTCTATCGATATACCTTGCAGTGTGTTGAGTGGTTGCTTAGGCAGAACTGTCCCTTAGTTATTTTGGCTTGTAACACTGCTTCCGCAAAAGCACTTAGAACTATTCAACAAAATGATCTGCAACGTCTAAATCCTGACGCCAGAATACTGGGAGTTATTCGTCCTACCACTGAAGTCATTGGAACGTATACCAAAACCGGCAGCATCGGGATATTAGCTACGAATGGTACCGTTCAATCAAAGTCTTATCCAATAGAGATTCAAAAATTCTTTCCGGAAGCAAAGATTGAGCAGGAAGCCTGTCCTATGTGGGTACCGCTAGTTGAGAACAATGAACATGCAACAGAAGGTGCAGATTACTTCATCAAAAAACATATCAATAACATTCTATCAAAGGATAAAGATATTGATACGTTGCTGCTGGCATGCACGCACTACCCTTTGCTAAAAAGAAAAATTGCAAAACAATTACCGTCACATGTAATGCTTTTATCGCAAGGAGAAATTGTTGCAGAAAGCCTGAAAGATTACCTGCATCGTCATCCTGAGATCGAAACAAAAATTATAAAGCAAGGTAAAAAAGAGTTTTATACAACTGATGCACCTGAAGATTTTGACAGCAAAGCCACTATTTTTTTTGGCGAGAAGGTGGCATCAAAGCATTTAAGCTTGTGATACTTCACCTTCAGCTGCATATAAAAGAGTCAGTAACATCAATATAACCAATTTCCAGGATGAAAAAATAATGCAATCAGGTACCTGTGCATGGTATCAGGGTCAATCAAAATTTACCTTAACGTCCGGAATTGTTTTTTAGATTCAAGCATTAAAAAATCTAATCCTACAGCTATTTTAACAGCTTTCGCCAAAATCAATTTTCAAAAACATCCTAAATCTCAAAATCACCTCCTACCTTTGCCGTCCTTTCACAAAACCAACGGGTGTGGTGACCTGTAGGTACTGAAACAAGCCTGGCTCTCCACAGGCGATTTAGTAACGTGAAAAAAAAGCTTTAAAATGAAACGTACATTTCAACCGCATCGCCGCCGCAGAAAAACTGTTCATGGTTTTAGAAAGCGCATGCAAACAGCGAATGGAAGAAAAGTGTTAGCAAGCCGCCGCGCTAAAGGGCGTCACAAGCTGACGATTTCAGACGAAAAGAAACTAAAATAGGCCCAGGTCTCCTTTAGTGAGAATAGTAAAAGCCTCAAAATTGTAGCCCCCAAAGTGGGGCTTTTTGTTATTTTACACAATGGCAAAGACTTTTGGCTTAGGAAAAAAAGAGCGCCTGAAAAGCCGCAAGCAAATAGAATCGCTGTTTGCCAAAGGAAAAAGCTTTGCTGTATTTCCATTACGCGTTACATATATTTTTGAACCTGAAGAGAAGGAACCTTTTGCGCAAATAGGTGTAACTGCAAGCAAACGTTATTTTAAAAAGGCCGTGCATAGAAACCGTCTCAAACGATTGATGCGTGAAGCCTACCGCCTGCAAAAAAAGGATCTGGTGGAAGCACTTCAACGAACTTGTAAAAAAGGGCATGTATTTTTTATGTACACCGATAAAACGATTGCTTCTTTTGAGGTTATAAAAACAGCCATGAATCACTGTCTGGCTCGATTACAACAAAAACTTGGTTCTATTAATGAAAACCATGCTTAAAATATTAGCGCTTCCATTTATTGTACTGATCAGAGTTTATCAGTGGGTGATTTCTCCCTGGCTGGGCCCCAAGTGCAGGTTTACTCCAACCTGCTCACACTATGCCGTGGAAGCTTTTCAAAAGCATGGTATTTTTAAGGGCTTTTGGTTAATGGTTAAACGGATCAGTCGCTGTCATCCGTGGGGCGGCCATGGATACGATCCAGTGCCGTGAAAAGGTTTTCGCCTAGGTATTAAAGCTTTTTCCTGCAAATCGAAAGAGCCTCTATAAATAGAAGCTCTTTACACCTTAAGTGAATCAATTTGTCAATTACTTGCTCGCATTTTCAAAATGTTCACCAACCTTATTCCAGTTGATGACATTCCAAATAGCTTTTAAATAATCGGGGCGTTTGTTCTGATATTTTAAATAATAAGCATGCTCCCAAACATCGATTCCCAGGATAGGAGTACCTTTTACTTCGGCCACATCCATTAAGGGATTATCCTGGTTGGGAGTAGAGCTTACTTCAAGCTTACCGTCTTTTACAATCAGCCATGCCCAACCACTACCGAAGCGTGTTGTACCGGCTGTATTTACTTTTTCTTTCAGCGCGTCTAATGAACCAAAAGTTTGGTTGATAGCATCGGCTAACTTGCCGGAAGGCTGTCCACTATTGGCTCCGAGTATTTCCCAGAAAAAGGTATGATTCCAATGTCCGCCGCCGTTGTTACGAACCGCTGGCGATATGGTACCAGCATTGCGAATTAGTTCTTCTAAACTTTTATTTTCATGCTCACTACCACCGATTGCTTTATTCAGATTATCAACATAGGCCTGGTGATGTTTATCATGATGTATCTGCATGGTTTGCGCATCGATATGAGGTTCTAATGCGTCCGGTGCATACGGTAAGGGAGGAAGGGTAAATGCCATAACTTTTTAATTTAATTTTTACGATTTAAGATTTGCCTGTCATTTCCTTGGGAGGCACAAATTTATTAAGGATAAATGGATTGAGCAGGCCTTAAATGAATTCTTTCTTGTGTCTTTAAGCGCTATGGGTTGCGTTTTTGCGGCCTTTTAGTTTTGAAGCCATTATTTATTGGGTGTGCAAAAAAAAACTGCCGGTACTTTTGATTGAATGTGCTGCTTTATGCGTAATTTTTGCCGGAATGTGCAAGGCACATTAAATATCACGCCCTTTTGAACTACTCGCTAACCGAACAGAAAGCTTAAACCAAACAATAATCTTCAATCTAGATTTATGAGAAAATCAATGCTATGCGCATGGATAATGCTATTCATCTCCATGCCTTTTTTTGCCTTTAGCCAATCCCGGCAAATAAGTGGAAGGGTAAGCGATGAACGAGGAACACCCTTACCTTCTGTATCAGTTCTTCAAAAGGGAACTGCTAATGGCACTATTACAAATGAATTGGGTGCCTTTGTTATTACTGTTTCAGGTAGTAACCCCGTATTGGTGTTTTCTTATGCAGGGCGACAATCACAGGAAGTTGTTGTAGGCACCGGCACTACTTACAATGTAAGTTTAAACTCCAATGGTGCTATGTCAGAAGTAGTGGTAACTGCGTTTGGTATAAGAAAAGAAAAAAAATCATTAGGATATTCAGCACAAGAAGTATCTGGTGAGGCCATAACACAAACAAAACAAACAAACATTGTTAATGCTTTACGAGGACAGGTTGCTGGTGTTCAAATTAATAGCGGTGGCGGCGCACCAGGTCAAGGTTCTCATATAGTTATTCGTGGGGTTAAATCACTCGGCCCTTCAAAAAACAATCAACCTCTTTTTGTAATTGATGGAGTTGTAATAGACAATAGTACTAACGTTGCCGATTATACACCCGGCTCTTCAAGGGGCAGTTCTTTAAGAGGATTATCCAACAGAGCAGCGGATATAAATCCAGATGACGTGGAAAGTATATCTGTACTGCGTGGTGGTGCAGCCACTGCACTCTATGGTCAGGCAGGGTCAAATGGAGTTGTAGTAATTACAACAAAATCTGCTAAAGCTGGTAAAATGCGGGTTGGTTTTTCCAGTACTTATGGCATTGACGAAGTAAACAAATATCCAGAGGTTCAATCCGTATACACCCAAGGTTCTCTGGGCGTATATGATCCTACAACAATTTTTGGTAACTGGGGGCCAACGGTAGAGGCATCGAGAATTATAGACCCGACAAATAATCCCACACTTTTTCATAATTATGCCAGGGGATATGAACAAGGAAATCAATTTAGGAATACACTTAGTTTCTCTGGCGGCAATGAAAATGCTTTGCTTACGTCTTCATTTGCTTATTTCAAGCAAAATGGAGTAATCCCTTTTTCAGATTATAAAAATATTTCAGCACGTGTGGGAGGGCAGTTCAAAATAGGTAGCATATTTAGGTTCAGTCCATCTGTCAACTTTGTTAATTCAGGAGGTTACAGAGTAAATGCTGAAAGATTTAATGAGCAGTTAAGTTACTGGGCACCCCGTGTAGACGTTAAGGATTATATTACGCCGGAAGGGACGATGAAAGGTTATGGACAAAATAATCCGATTTATGGAAATTATTCTAACCGCTTTAAGGATAACGTTAACCGGATTATTGGAAATATTGCTTTGACCTTTTCTCCTGTAAAATGGTTTGACCTTGATTATAAGGGAGGCATGGACTATTATGCAGATTTCCGACGTCACGCAGCTTGGGGGCCAAAGGGGATTGTAGGTGAAAGAACATACAGTGATAATGGTCTGGGGTTTGTAGATGAGTATCGCATTAGTAATCGAATACTTACCTCCAATTTATTGGGAACATTTAAAAAAGATTGGGGCTCAAAATTGAATACCGTGTTAAGAGTAGGTAACGATGTACGTGCCATAAAGTACAGCAGGCTTACTGCCAACGGAACGGATTTAGATGTTCCTGATTTACTTTCTTTAAACAATACTAAAACACGGACTAACAGTCAATATGAAGAAGAATATAGAATTGTTAGCGCATTTGGAGATGTAACTTTTAGCTACGATAACTTTTTATTCTTAGACATAACCGGAAGAAACGATTGGTCTTCTTCCTTGCCGAAAGAAAATAATTCTTTCTTCTACCCCTCAGCAAGTTTATCCTATGTGTTTTCAGATCATCTGAATAAGCCCAATTGGCTTAGCTATGGAAAGCTTAGAGGTTCATGGGCTGAAATCGGAAAGGATACAGATCCTTATGAGACGAATGCATACTATAAATCAGTTGTTTTGGGCCAATCAAGCCAAGTAATGTGGACAAGGGATAACAAAAAGGGAGATAATACTCTAAAACCTGAACGCACAACCACGTTGGAAGTGGGTACTGAATTACGTTTTTTAAATAGCCGTTTGGGCCTAGATTTCACATGGTATAAATTGAATAGCCGCGACCAAATTATTCCTGTAAGTGTATCACCAACAGCTGGTTTTACAAGTATCATCCTTAATGCAGGGGAAATAGAAAATAAAGGAATAGAACTCGTTTTAAACGGTTCACCTGTACGTACTCAAAATTTTTCATGGGATGCTACTTTGAATTTTTCACGCAACAGAAATAACGTTGTTAAAATAAGAGAAGGATTAACTGAAATAATTCTTGACTCTTGGTTTGGTTACTCTACTGCTACCGCCACAATGAAGTACATAGCCGGATATCCTGTGGGCAACATATTTGGTACATCTTACCAAAGATATTATGGAGCTAAATCAGATGATAAGTTCACTGTTGATAACAGCTTACCTCTGGTTATAGAGACAACTGGCAGCAATGCTGGCTTTCCAAGAATTGATCAGACACAAAGAATTTTGGGTAATTCACAGCCAGAATGGGCAGGTGGACTTATCAATAACATTAACTATAGGAATTTTCGTCTTTCATTCCTTTTTGAAACCCAACAAGGTCAGGATAGATATAATCAGCTTGGAAATTATCAGGCTGCATTTGGTACTGCTTTATATACGCTTGACAGAAATACTTCTAAAGTATTCCCTGGCGTATTACCAAACGGCTCCCCTAATACCCAGCTAGTATATATGGGCCAGGGTAAGGGACCCGATAACAGGGATTATACCCAAGGTTACTACAGAAACATTTATCGCGGGGTAACAGAAAACTTTGTAGAGGATGCCTCCTGGACCAGATTGCGTTATTTAAGTCTTAGTTATAAAATTCCCACGAAGATTTTCAGAACCAATGTGATCAAAGATGCAACGATAACATTCACGGGCAATAATCTGGTTCTATGGACAAACTTTAGTGGCTTTGATCCCGATGCCAGTAGTTTTAATTCAGGAAGCAATGTTGATGCCTTTACAGGATTTGCTTATCCGTCAGTACGTAGTTACCTGTTCAGCATTAATCTTAACTTTTAAAATTTAGAAATCATGAAATTATTAATGCGATATATTTTAGTTTTTGTTGCAATAGGAACTATAACCTCATGCAAAAAGTTTCTGGATGTAAATACTAGTCCTAATTCGCCGACCAAGGCGCCAATTAACGGATTACTAGCGAGTACAACAGAAAACACCGCGATAAACGTTTTTAGCGTTGGTAATACTACTTCTTACTATGTTCAATATCTGGCATCCCCAAACACAGGGTCTCCTACTGATACATATGATAAGATTGATCTGAGCACCGTATGGGGAATTTCAGCTGATAACAAAACAGGTCTATATGATAACATGACAGACATATATGATCTTGAAAAACTGGCAATAGAAAATGGAGCTACGCAATACCAGGGAGTGGCTAAGGTTTTAATGGCAATGAATCTCCAATTGGTCCATAACCTGTGGGGAGCAGCGCCTTATTCAACCGCTTTTACTACCGAAACACTAACTCCTACTTATGATGAGGCTACGGCAATTTTTCAGAAATGTCTGTCTTTATTAGATGAAGGAATCACCCTATTGCAACAAACAGGTAGCAAAATAACGATTCCTACTGGGGCAACAAGTGTGGATCTTATACACCAGGGAAATACATCAAAATGGATTAAAACGGCCCATGCATTAAAAGCAAGGTTGTTAAATCAATTAAGTAAAACGAATCAATATAACCCAAGTGCAATATTTACTGAATTAGCTGCCGCGTACACAAGTCCCTCAGATAGTGCCGCGGTAACTGTTTTTGATATTCGCAATCCGTGGAATAATGTTGCCGTTTTAAACGCAGGCCAGATATTACAGGGCTGGCTTTCTGAATATTATGTAAATGCTATGAACGGTACCTCATTCGGCATTTTTGATCCCAGGCTGCCTTTAATAGGAACACTAACAAAAAATAATGATTACAAAGGAACAAGGAACGGTGCGGGACGCGGAGCAAGTTCTGGCATTAATAGAGACGAATCGTACCTAAGTACAACGGGCTATTACTCCAGCACGAAATCTCCCGTCTATATTATCAACTATGAGGAAATGAAATTTATTGAGGCCGAAGTTGCTTTTAGGACTAATGATAAGCCAAGAGCCTATGCTGCTTATTTAGAAGGCATAAAAGCAAATATGAATAAGGTTGGTGTTTTAGCAGCTGCTCGGGATGCGTATGTAAATCACCCCAGTGTTTCAGTAGGATCCGCCGCGTTAACATTGGAATTAATTTTCCGGGAAAAGTGGAAGGCTTTATTTCTCATGCCAGTCAGCTGGGATGACGCAAGAAGATTTAATTATGGATATCAGGGATTTCAACTTCCCTTGAATGTTCTCACATCCACTTTCATAAGAAGATTAGTATACCCCGCGGTTGAAATAAGTCGCAACAGTACCAATGTTCCTTTAGTTACCGATGTAACTCAAAAACTTTGGTGGGATCAATAATAAAACTTTCTTATGATAAGAGCCGCATAGCGGCTCTTATTTTTTTATGTTATGAAGTTTCTTCCCTTTTTCTGTAAACACTTTAATTATTCCCCTTGCTTCCATGTCTTTCTTAACTGTCACTGTATACCATCCAACAGAGCCCTCGAATTTTGTCCCTTGTTTTTTAAAACAATCATATACCCCTTCTACAATTTGAGAATAGGTTAAAGCCTTACTTGCTTTTAAGGTGTGGTAAATGGCTTTTGAAATTTGATCGTAGATGTTTTTGTCAATGTTCATTCTACCACCTGTAGTTGCATTTAAACATTCTACTTTTTCTTGTGCAGACGCTTTATTCATGATCATCTCTTTTGTTGAAAAAAAGTTTTCATCAGCTGTGCACATTCAACTTTCAACACTCCCTTTGCCAATTTAGTTTTTGGATGAAACGGCCAGCTTTCCTTGGTAACATGCAAATATCCGTTCTTCTCATCATCAGCTCCGTAAACAATCTTGCCTACCTTACTCCAGTATAAGGCACCTGCACACATAAGACAGGGTTCAATGGTTATATAGATGGAGGCATCTGGTAAATATTTAGTTCCTAAATAATTAAAAGCCG
>DAIQPL010000160.1:0-8885 GCA_036787395.1 Flavisolibacter sp.
CCATATTTGAAGGTACAGGCATTGGCTACCAGATTTTAGACAATAAATTGATTGTATTAAAAGCCTCTGTTGACGGACAAAAAATAGAAGTTCGGGAAATACGGGTTACCGGGAAAGTAACAGGACAAGAAGGCCAACCGCTGGCTGGTGTTTCTGTTACGGTAAAGGGAACATCTATTGGCACCGCTACAGATGCAGGCGGCAACTATAGCCTGACTGCACCTGACGGAAGTACGACGCTGGTATTTTCTTCAATCGGTTATGAAACCCGTGAAGTTGCTATTAGTGGCCAGTCTACAATCGACGTTTCTCTTATAGCTGCGCGAAACGCTCTGGATGAGGTTGTAGTCATTGGTTATGGTACTGCTAGTAAAAGGGATCTTACCGGCTCTATAGCAAAAATTTCAGGTAAAGAGGTTGCAGACAAGCCTAATACGAACCCAGTAAGTTCTTTGCAAGGTAAAGTAGCCGGTTTATCTGTTGTTAATAATGGAACACCTGGCAGCGCACCCGATATCCGCATTAGAGGTACTATCAGTATAGGATCGGTAAGTCCCCTATTTGTGGTTGATGGAATTTTCAATGATAACATCGACTACTTAAATCCTAACGATATTGAATCTATCGAGATTTTAAAAGATCCGTCCTCACTTGCCATCTTTGGAGTTAGAGGCGCCGCAGGTGTAATAGCCATTACAACTAAAAAGGCGAAAAGCGGACAGGTTTTGATAAATCTGAACACATCGTATGGTTTCAAAAAATTGGTAGATAAAATTGATCTTATTGATGCTGCAGGATTTAAAGAATTATATGATGAAGAAAGAGCGAACCTGGGCATTACAATTCCGTTTGATTACACACCATGGACTGCCAATACAAATTGGGTGGATGCTGTGACGAGGACGGGCCATTTTAATTCTAACAACATAAGTGTATCTGCCAGTACAGATAAGAATAAATTCAATATGGGTGTTGGGTATTTGTCAGATGAAGGCGTGATTAGACATGAAAAACTGCAAAAAATTCTTCTTTCGCTCAGCGATGAATTTAAGGTTAGTAAGGCCATAAGACTTGGATTCAACTTTAATGGTGCAAGACAAAGCCTTCCATATGACGCAACGTGGGTTTTGGATGCAGCAAGAAAAGTTATCCCCGGTGTGTCTGCAGGAACAAAGTCTGTTTATACCAAAAATCCTTATGGCATTGATAGCGGATATTACGATTTGTATTATGCACTACCGGCTATTCAAAATTCAGGTGTCGTAAATCCTTTGATTGAAGTAGAGAATGAATGGGACAAAAGAAAAAGCATAGAGTATAGAACTGTTGGTAGCGTTTTTGCAGAAATAGCTTTCCTGAAAAGCTTCAATTTCAGGGCAACCTTTTATGGTGATTTGAGTAATGTTAACACAAGAAGATACAGACCTTTATATTCTGCTTATGATGCGGCCGCTAATGCTGCATTCCCCTATACAAACTTCACTTCTGTAAATGAAAATGATCAAACATGGAAAAAATACCAGCAAGATTATATTCTGAATTATAAAAGGACCGTGGGCGATCACAATATTTCAGCCGTTGCCGGCTGGACCACGTACTACTTTGGTAACTTCAACCGCACTGGCTCAATAAAACAAAGTGGTACTCCCATTCCCGATGATGAGAGATTCTGGTATGTAAACAGCGGTCCCGTTTTTGGAGACCCATTAACAAGACTGGCTGACGGTGATCAAAGAGAAAGGAGTACTGCTTCTGCATTGTTCAGAGCTTTATACAATTATAAGAATAAATATTACCTGAACGGATCTTTCCGCAGAGACGGGTCTTCCCAGATTTCACCAGCTAATCGCTGGCAGAACTTCTGGGCTGTAGGAGCTGCCTGGGAATTAAGCAGGGAAGCATTTATGGCCAATCAAACTTTTTTTGATTTTTTAAAACTGAAGGGCTCTGTAGGAGTTCTGGGAAATCAAAATACGTATGGATACGACTACCCATATTATCCAGGATTAGTACAGGGAAGTGCCGCTGTTTTTGGACCTGATCCCCAAAATCAATTTGTTTACAACGCCAATTCACAAGCTTATTTGCCTAATCCTAACTTGAAGTGGGAGACTGTCAATGCAAAAGAAGTAGGTGTAGAACTTAGTGCATTTAAAAACGGCTTGCGTTTTGAAGCCGCCTATTTTAACAAGGTAACCAACGATTTGATGACGTTCATCCCCGGTACCCAGGGTGTAGCCAATGGTTTGGATAATATAGGCAGTATTAAGAACAGTGGATTTGAATTTAGTGCGGGCTGGCACCAAAGCCTGAATAAAGATCTTTCTATATCCATCAATGGAAATTTAACTACTTATAAAAATGAAGTATTGGAACTGGCCACAAAAGAGTTCTCTATTCAGCAGGGCCTGAGCAGAACTACAGTAGGATACCCAATAGGTTATTTTTATGGATATATTGTCGAAGGCATTTATCAATCTAACGCCGATAAGGCCAAATCTCCTGTGGTTACAGACTTTACGTACGGACCTGGCGATTTGAAATATAAAGATGTGAACGGAGATGGCGTCATTTCTGCTGCTGACAGAACATATATAGGCAACCCTACTCCTGATTTTGCGTATGGAGGTTCTGTAACTATCAATTTTAAAGGATTTGATTTAGGGGCCGATTTTAACGGTGTATACGGAAATGAAGTATACAGAAATTGGGGTAGTACTGAGTCACCTTTCCAAAGAGTAAACTACCCGGCATTTAAAATCAACAGGTGGCATGGACCGGGAACTTCTAATTGGGATCCGATTTTAGGACAAAACCATCGTATCAACTATGAGGTATCTACATATGCCCTTGAAGATGGAAGCTACTTTAGAATTAGAAATCTGCAATTAGGTTATAATCTAAAACAAAGCGTGCTTTCCGGCTTGAAGATAAAGAGCCTGCGGGTTTTTGCAAATGTTCAAAACCTCAAAACCTGGAAAAATAATTCGGGTTACACTCCTGAGTTTGGCGGAAGTGCTATTTCATTTGGAGTGGATAATGCCGGTGGTGCTATCCCAATGGTAACAACTTTTGGTTTAAACGTAACCTTTTAATAAATAAATATTGAGAAATGAAAAAAGGTAAAAATATTATATGGACTTTGATGCTTGCTGCACCCCTGTTGTTTGCAGTAAGTAGTTGTAAAAAGTTTTTAGACCGGAAACCACTTACCGCTACCCTGGATGACGTAAGCAAGGGCGGACTGGAAGGACAAATTCTGGGTATGTACAACAATCTTAGAAATAGCGCCGGTTTTACAAGCATTCCTTTCCTGGCTATGCATGGCTTTCGTTCTGATGATGCCGTTAAAGGAAGTGAGCAATCGGACGGTGCCGAATGGGTTGCTCCATTTGACCAGTTTCAGTATGTAAAGGACCTATGGGCTACGAATGTTTATTGGGATGATCATTACTCGTTAATAAACCTGGCAAATACAGCTTTGCAAACAGCAGATTCTTTAAAGTTAAGCGATCCTACATCGGTAAGTCTTATTGCAGAGGCCCGTTTCCTTAGAGCCTTTTCCTATTTTGACCTCGTGAGAAGTTATGGTGAAGTTCCCAAAATTGATTTCAGAGTTTATGAAGCTTCTCAGGCCAATGTTGCGAAAGCTCCTATTGCAGAAATTTATAAGTTAATAGACGAAGATGTACAATTTGCCGAACAACATCTTCCCTCAGTCCGTGAAAGTCAGTACATAGGCAGGGTAACAAGCGGAGCAGCTTATACACTGCATGCTAAAGCGCACCTTTTTAGGGGTAATTGGGGACAAGCTTTAGGCTTTAGCCAGACGGTGATTAATTCAAAACTTTATTCTTTATATACACCTTATTGGAAAATATTTAAAGAAGAAGGAGAAAATTCCAGTGAATCTATTTTTGAAATTCAATCTTTTGTTTCCCCAAATGGAGCTCAAAATTACGGTTCCATATATGCCACTACCATGGGTGTGAGACAATCTACTGCGTCAGGCTGGAACCTTGGCTGGGGATGGAATACCCCAACAGACGATTTAGTAAATGCGTATGAAGCAGGTGATCCAAGAAAGGCTGCAACCATTTTATTTGCGGGACAATCTGATGATCCCTCCTCGGGAGGATATGGAAGAACATTACCCGCTGCCGCGCCTGCGGGCATTCTGTTTAGCAAATACTATAATAAGAAAGTATATGCCGACCCGGCAAGACAAAGAGCGACCGGTTTGTTAGACCAGGCTCCCTGGATTAATCAAAGAATTTATCGCTACTCCGACGTGATACTAATGGCAGCAGAAGCGGCTAATGAACTTGGAGATGGTAAAACGGCAGAAACTTTATTGGAACAGGTTAGAGCCCGGGCACGGGGTGGCAATTCAACCGTATTACCAAAAATCATCTTTGTCGATAAAAATCAAATGAGAACCGCAATTAAAAAAGAAAGAAGGGTCGAGTTTGGTATGGAAGGCGAACGGTTCTTTGATTTGGTAAGGTGGGGAGATGCTGTTGCTGTTCTGGGTCCTTTAGGTTATCAAAACCGTAACAGGTACTATCCTATACCACAGCCGGCAATTGATAAATCAGGTGGGAAACTTGTCCAAAACCCCGAGTATTAATTTCGAAAACTAAAAGAAATAATATGAAATTATATAGAATTTTATTGTTTGTAAGCCCGTCATTACTGGCATTTGGACTCCTGTTCACTTCTTGCCAAAAGATGGAAAGACCAGAACTAAAGGAGCTGATTTTGGACCCAGCCCCACCTCCTTACAATGAATTAAAAAGTTTTTGGTCCTTCGAAAACAATACAAACGATGGGGGTGAAAATAAACTTGGAGGTACTCCTGCAAACGTCTCTTATGTTACAGGCATAAACGGGCAGGCGCTGAAAATAGGGACCGGCGGATATTTACTTCTAAAGTTAACAGAGAAGAATTCATACCCTAATGGGTATGTTGGCTCTCCTGCAGATACACTAGCGAACCTTGAGAGTTATACACTCGCTTTTTGGATGAATGGAGTTGGCCCGGTTGACGGAGGGGCCCAGGGATTGTTTTCTATTTCTAACAAGAATGAGTTTTGGGGCAACCTTGATTTGTTCCTCGAAAATAACAATAACGCGGCTGACCAATCAGAAGCTTTCTTGAAGGTGCATATGTTTAATCTTAATGCTTCCGACGGCAAGGGGGAACAATGGAACGAAGTAAAAATTCCTGGTGCATTAAATAAATGGACCCATATTGCCGTAACTTATAATGCAGCCAATTCCCAATTCAGTATATATGCTAATGGACAGCCAACTGCTATTAACAATAAAGTATTGGATGGCGGCAATTATAAAGGCCTTAAGTTTAAAGACGTCAACGGCATGGTGTTGGGAACCTATCAGTTCCAAACCAATCCAAGTCTAACAACTACTCATGGAGCAGAGGGATGGGCCAGGTCTTTTAATGGCTCTCTCGACCAATTCCGCATTTATGACCGGGCTTTAACACCAGCAGAAATAACTGATCTTTTCACCACAAAAAAATAGGTTCGTAATCACATAGGTAAAAAGGGTTGCAATTAATGAATGCAACCCTTTTTATTACTTATCCTGTCAAAACTTATGTTACAATTGAAAAGCCCTGTTCAGAATTAATGTTGTTATGGTAATTTCTAAACCTGCTATTCTCTCTATTTTTCTTTCTATTTTGATTACTTCCTGTAATCACTCAAACGAATTATTCAGTTCCCTTTCTCCTTCCGAAACAAACATTTATTTTGAAAATAGGCTTGAAAAAAAGAAGCTATTCAACATTTTATATTACTTATATTATTATAATGGTGGCGGTGTCGCCACAGGTGATATCAACAACGATGGCCTGACAGATATTTACTTTACAGCCAATAGTAAAGGGCACAATAAGCTTTATCTAAACAAAGGCAACTTTAAATTTGAAGACATAACGGAAAAAGCAGGAGTTGCAGGCCTATCAGATTGGTGCAGTGGAGTAACGATGGCTGATATAAATGGCGATGGCAAGCTTGACATATATGTATCCGCTGTCAGCCAGGCACATAATCTCAAAGGACATAATGAGCTTTACATCAATAATGGAAACAATACTTTTAAGGAAAGTGCTGGCTTGTACGGATTAGATTTTTCGGGCTTTACTAGTCAAAGTGCATTTTTTGACTATGATCACGATGGAGATTTGGACTGTTATGTTTTAAATCAATCTCATAAGCCTAATGAGAATATCGTAGATACTTCTTACCGTAAAAAATATGATCCTTTTGCAGGTGACAGGCTTTATCGTAATGACATGAACACGTCCATAAAAAAGTTTACAGACGTTTCAGCTCCATCAGGCATTTCTCAAAGCAGTCTCGGATATGGCTTAGGTTTGGCAATTGCTGATATCAACAACGATGGATGGGAAGACATCTATATTGGAAATGACTTTCATGAAAACGACTATTATTATGTAAACAACGGAAACGGCACTTTCACTGAAAGCGGTGCAAAAGTGTTTAACCATTACTCCCGTTTTAGTATGGGAAATGATGTGGCAGATTACAATAACGATGGTCAGTTAGACATAGTAACTGTAGACATGCTACCCAATGACGAGAAAGTTTTGAAAACATATGGGAGTGACGAAAATGCAGATATTTACAATTTTAAAATTGTAAGAAACGGCTTTCAATATCAGTATTCTAAAAATTGCTTACAACGAAATAATGGTGATGCCACCAGTTTTAGCGAAGTAGGTTTGCTTAGTGGCATATCGGCCACGGACTGGAGTTGGTCTCCTCTTTTTGCTGATTTTGATAACGACGGGAACAAAGATCTTTTTATTTCAAGTGGCATAGTAAAACGTCCGGTAGATATGGACTTTGTTAGGTACATCTCCAACCTGTACATGCAAAAAGGTTTAAATCAAACGGATAAATATGATGCCGAAGCCCTGGAGAAGATGCCGGACGGAAGTTCACATCCTTTTTTATTTAAAGGAGATGGGAAATGGAGTTTTAAAGATGTTAGTGACGAGTGGGGAACCGGTAAAATGAAGGGCTATTTCAATGGAGCTTCTTATGCAGATTTGAACAATGATGGCAATGTGGATCTTATCATAAATTGTATTGATGCTCCGGCAGTAATATTAAAAAATAACGCTGCCAAAAAAAATTATATTTCTATATCTTTTAAAGGAGAAGGCTTAAATACAACGGGTATCGGTGCCAAAGCGTATTTATTTACGAAAGGTAAAATGCAATATCAACAATTGATGGCGACGAGAGGATTTCAATCTTCGTCTGATATGAGATTACATTTTGGCCTGGGTACTGAATCAAACATAGCCAGCATGTTAATCGTATGGCCCGATCAAAAATACCAGGTACTAAAATCTATAGCTGCTAACAAGCTATTGACGATTTATCAGAAGGAAGCCGCAGGTAAATTTGAACATACTGCCTGGTTCACGACATCGCCCGAGTTGCTAACCTCCATTAATATAAAATTAAATTGGCAGCATAAGGAAAACGACTTTATTGATTTTAATAGGCAATATCTTATTCCTCATTCCCTGTCTACCAGGGGACCTAAATTGGCAATAGCTGATGTAAATGGCGATGGGCTGGACGACTTTTATGCTTGTGGGGCTAAGGACCAGTCGGGCGCATTAATGATACAAAATCCAAATGGATCATTTTCCCCGGCAGATTCCGTACTTTTCAATGAAGACGCAGCTTGTGAAGATGTTGATGCTATATTCTTTGATGCTAATGGAGATAAATTTCTTGATTTATATGTTGTAAGTGGAGGAAATGAATACAGTGGAAGCCATCCTGCCTTATTAGATCGACTATATCTAAATAACGGAAAAGGACATTTTACAAAATCAGCAAGTTCACTGCCTTCTATATTTGAAAATAAATCTTGTGTATCGGTTGCCGACATAGATAATGATGGAGACAATGATATTTTTGTAGGCAATCTTGCCGATGCTAAAGCCTATGGTGTTCTTCAAACTTCCTATTTGCTCCTCAATGATGGAAAAGGAAACTACACTCTTGCCAATCAAAATATTATTGCACTGAACAACCTGGGAGTTGTGACTTCCGCTTCCTTTACAGATATTAATAAAGACGGATGGAAGGATCTAATTGTAGCCGGTGAGTGGATGCCTATTACCCTTTTTATTAATAAGCACGGCTTATTTGAGCAGTCCTCTATTCCTCATTCTTCAGGCTGGTGGCAAACGCTCTTTCTTGATGATGTAAATGGTGATGGACATATGGATATATTGGCAGGGAATTGGGGATGTAATACTAAATTCTGGAGTGGCAAGAATGGCCCGGTTAAACTATATGTCTCTGACTTTGATAGGAACGGGCAAATAGACCAATTACTTTCTTATACGGCAAAAGGAGAAGAGTATCCGTTCTTAGCTAAAGATGAGATGGAAAAAGCTTTACCCGTTCTAAAAAAACATTACTTGCTGTACGCCGACTATGCGGGGTTGCCTATGAAAGATGCATTTTATGGGTTTGCAGAAACGGTAAAACCTTTAGAGGCAGAAAGGATGGCTTCTGCTGTCTGTTACGGTAATGGCAAAGGTGGTTTTACAATTAACGACTTACCGGCAGCGTTGCAACTTGCACCTATATTTTGTTTTCAGAAAATAGACTTCGTATCTCCTGTGGGCAACCTGTATTTAAGCGGGGGCAATTTTTTTGATGTCATTCCTTATGAAGGAAGATACGATGCACAGGCACTAGCCTTATTCACTGCCGCAAATAATAAATTTAACTACATGCCGCAACACGATTTAATAGGAATAAAAGGACAAGTAAGAGATATTAAATGGATTCACACAGTGG
>DAIQPL010000430.1:0-2909 GCA_036787395.1 Flavisolibacter sp.
GAACTTGGTGTTTTTCATAGGTTAGCAACGGCCGGCTCTTTTTAGGGCAGGCCTTCTTTTTTTAAGTACAATTTTGGAGATTATAAGAACTCTTTTTTGCAATTTCACTACGAACTTTCCAGTAGTTTTTTGATGTATGCAATTTGACCAAGGTGGTAAATGTCGTGTTGGAAAACTCCGTTCAACAATTTTCTAAAATCATACTCCCTTCCTTCAACCCTTTGCGATAGTAAGTTGTTATCTCGTTGAGTTTGTAGAACTTCAATCAATTCATTCTGTGTTTGATGTAAACGATGTAACGCTTGCTGCCAAAGACTTTTATCAGCATGGTCCAGGTTTCGCCAATCATTTACTTCAAAATAATGCAGGTCATTTTCTTTATCATTCCGGAGCCGGTTGATTGTAAATTCCCTCCATGTAATCATATGCCATACCAATTCTAAAATGCTATGCTGACCGTTAGGTTTTTCAAAAACAGCTTGTTCATTCACTTCTGTTATTAAAGCTTTTGCATTTCTTCCAAACCATGGATCGCCTTCATACGTTTCCTTAATTTGTTCTATTATAAATAGTATTTCGCTATTCATTTTTTCTATGCATTATGTTGCAGCTTTGAAAGATCAATGATAAATCACGACTGTTATTTACTTAAATACATACTTCTATCCTTATATAATTGGCGGAAGTAAGGATCCCGAAGGTCTTTAATGAAGCGAATGGCTTCCCCGGTACTTTTCATTTCAGGACCCAGTTCTTTGTTAACACCCGGAAACTTATTGAAAGAGAACACAGGCTCCTTGATAGCAAAGCCTTTTAGGTTTTTCTCGAATGTAAAATCCGTCAGCTTATTTTCTCCCAACATTATTTTCGTAGCAATATTCAGGTAAGGAATACCATAGGCTTTGGCAATAAATGGTGTTGTTCTCGACGCTCTCGGGTTGGCCTCAATAACATACACTTTTCCATCTTTTATAGCAAACTGTATATTGATCAACCCTTTAATATTTAATGCCCTTCCAATTTTTTCCGCATACAGTTCCATAGTGGTAACTACCAAAGGCGTCAGGTTGAACGCCGGCAATACAGCATTGCTATCACCGCTATGAATACCGGCAGGCTCAATGTGTTCCATCACTCCCATCACATGAAAATCGTCTCCATCAAATATGGCATCAATCTCTGCTTCCTGGCAACGGTCGAGGAAATGATCTATTAATATTTTGTTTCCGGGAATATGTTTCAGTAAACTAATGACAGCTTTTTCCAACTCTTCATCATTGATCACAATACGCATTCTTTGTCCTCCAAGAACATAGCTTGGACGAACTAATACAGGAAAACCTACTCTTTGTGCTACTTCAACAGCATCGTCTACATCATAGGCTGTTCCATATTCGGGGTATGGAATATTCAGCTCTTTCAACATATCGCTAAACCTCCCGCGATCTTCTGCTATATCCATATTGTCGTAAGAAGTACCAATGATCTTTATCCCCTTTGCGTGCAAGCGTTCTGCTAACTTCAACGCGGTTTGTCCGCCCAGTTGAACTATAACACCTTCCGGCTTTTCATGCTCGATGATCTCCCACAAATGTTCCCAATATACTGGCTCGAAATACAGTTTATCGGCCATATCAAAATCAGTAGAAACTGTCTCAGGATTACAGTTGACCATGATAGACTCATATCCGCATTCTTTTATAGCGAGTAATCCATGCACGCAACAATAGTCAAACTCAATGCCCTGCCCGATACGGTTAGGGCCGCTTCCTAAAACAATAATCTTTTTTTTATCGGAGACCTTACTTTCATTATCATGCCCTTCTTCAAAGGTGGAATAAAAATAAGGGGTTTTAGCTTCAAACTCTGCGCTGCAAGTATCTACCATTTTATAGACCCTGGTGATGCCTGCGGCTTTTCTTTTTTCGTATACTTCTTCTTCACTGCCGTCCTGGATAATGCGGGCAATTTGTTCATCGCTAAACCCATGAATTTTTGCCTGCTTTATCAACTCAACAGGTAATTCTTCCATCCAGTAATTACCAAGCTCCTTCTCTATGTTGCATATCTTTTGAATCTCGTAGATAAACCATCGGTCAATAAAAGTAGCTTTTGCAATAGTGTTTACACTCACACCTAACATCAGTGCATCTTTTATTCGAAAGATGCGGTCCCATTTTGGAATTTTAATGTATTCAATCAGGTCTTCAGCCTTCATCTGGCTTTTACCATAATATCCTAATCCTACTGCATTATTCTCCAGGCTTTGACAGGCTTTTTGAATAGCTTCTGTAAAACTTCTTCCAATAGACATTACTTCTCCTACACTTTTCATTTGAAGGCCAAGTGTATCATTAGCTCCTTTAAACTTATCAAAGTTCCACCTGGGAATTTTTACAATTACATAATCAAGCGCCGGTTCAAAATAGGCAGAGGTTGTTTTAATAATAGGATTGGTAAGTTCATCCAACGTATAACCGATAGCAAGTTTGGCAGCAATTTTTGCAATGGGATAACCGGTGGCTTTTGACGCCAGGGCAGATGAACGACTCACACGAGGGTTAATTTCAACAGCAATAATTTCCTCCGTTTCAGGATTCAATGCAAACTGAACATTACAACCTCCTGCAAAATTCCCAAGATCACGCATCATCATAATAGCGGTGTTTCGCATCAGCTGAAACGCGGTATCACTTAGGGTCATTGCAGGCGCTACGGTAATAGAATCGCCGGTGTGTACACCCATAGGATCGAAGTTTTCTACGGTACAAATAATGCAGACATTGTCAGCAGCATCACGGAGTAATTCCAATTCAAATTCTTTCCACCCCAAAACAGCTTTTTCTACCAACACTTCATGTATAGGAGATGCCTGCAAACCTCTTTGTAAGGCCTCATCCAAATCTTCA
>DAIQPL010000161.1:0-3278 GCA_036787395.1 Flavisolibacter sp.
AAGTGAAGTGTTGATTTCTACCCATTGTGAAGAGGAAGGAATGATCAAAGAAAACCTCCAAAGATTAAAAGCTAAAAAAAATGTATTAGAACCGTCTGATCATCCTATCATCCGTAACGAAGAGGAATGTTTTGAATCTTCTTTCAAAGCGGTTCAACTGGCAAAAAAGCATGGTACACGATTGCATATTCTTCATATCAGCACAGAAAGGGAACTGCAGCTATTTACCAATATGCTTCCTTTAAAAGATAAGAGAATCACCGCTGAAGTTTGTGTGCATCACCTGCATTTTACAAGCGATGACTATAAAAAATATGGCAACCTCATTAAGTGTAACCCTGCCATTAAAGCGCCTCATAATAAAGAAGCGATATGGAAAGCTTTGCTGGACGATCGCCTGGACATTATTGCTACGGATCATGCACCACATACATGGGAAGAAAAAAACGAACCCTATGAAAAAGCTCATGCTGGTATTCCCCTGGTGCAACATTCCTTATTGCTGATGCTGCATTATTTTAAAGAGGGCAGAATTTCGCTCGAAACAATTGTTCGTAAAATGAGCCATGCTGTTGCTGATTGTTTCCAGATAAAAGACAGGGGTTATATTCGTGAAGGCTATTATGCAGACCTTGTCATTGTTGATCCGGCCAAAAGCACAGCCGTAGCAAAAGAAAATATCTTATTCAAATGCGGATGGAGCCCTTTTGAAGGGCAAACTTTTCCCTCAGCCATCACTCATACCTTTGTTAACGGTACTTTAGTTTATGGAAATGGTACGTGGAATGAATCTATAAAAGGAAAACGGCTGTTATTTAATAGGTAATATCTATATTGAATAGGGGGAGGAAATGTTAAGCGCCTAATTTTGATATTCAATCGCCAATGCAAATAGACAAGACCACCTTTAACGATATTTCCATATTTCACGCTGAAGAAGAGTTCTCGATTTTTCACCGGCTTAATTTTACGAAAACGGTTGGGGGAAAAGATTGGCTACGACGTTTTTTCATGGAGCCTCATCATGACCTTAAGCGAATCATAGGCGTTCAGAATATTATAAAAACACTTCTCAATCATATAGATGATTGGCCAAAAGAGATCACGAATGGCACTATCATTATGATAGACAAGTTCCTCGATTATAATCTCGACCCGGTTCCCAAAGATCCAACTGCCGTAAACAGTTTTACCTATAAAATCCTGCATTCGCAGGATTATTCTATGGTAAAATTTTCAGTAAAACATTTCTCTGATTTTTTAAGGGGACTTAAGAAAATACCTGGGCTTTTAGAGGAAGCACAATTACCAGGCAATCTTAGCTTTTATATAGAACGCATTCAAAAAATAATGCAGGAAAAGCCTTTGCAACAGTTGGCTAACACGGATGGCACAGAAAAATTATCAGCACAGCAAAACCTGTATTATGCATATTTCCTTCGCCGTAATTATAAAACAGACATACTTGAACTCATCGACATCTTCAGCCGCCTGGAGGCATGGTATTCCATGGCAATGGCGGTGAAGACGTATGACTTAAAGTTCCCTGAATTTGTTGAACAGGAAGAACCGTATCTAAGAGCAGAAGGTTTGTATCATGTAATGTTGCAAAATCCTACAGCTTATGACCTGGTATTGGAGCCCAACCAGAATTTCCTGTTTTTGACCGGTGCTAATATGGCTGGTAAAAGCACACTTATAAAGGCAGTAGGTTCAGCGGTTTTTTTAGCACATCTGGGCATGGGCGTACCCGTCAGGCACATGAAGCTTTCTCTTTTTGACGGACTGCTTACCAACATTAATGTGGCAGACAATATTGCCAAAGGCGAAAGTTATTTCTTTAATGAAGTTCAACGGATAAAGAATACTATCTACAAGATTAACGATGGCCGGAAATGGCTGGTACTGATAGATGAATTATTCAAAGGCACTAATGTTCAGGATGCCATGAAATGTTCTTTGACAGTAATTAAAGGATTGATTAAAATAAAAAACTCGCTTTTTATACTTTCAACACACCTCTACGAGATAGGAGATGAACTCAAAAAGTTTCCTAATATCAGCTTTAAATATTTTGAAACAAATGTTACGGATGACCAATTGGAATTTAGTTACCAGCTCAAGGAAGGCATAAGCAACGATCGTATCGGTTATGTCATCCTGAGGAGAGAGAAAGTGGTGGAGATGCTGGAAAAATTGTGACCATTTTTGATTTACAGCATTTTCTCTCATCTTTAACCAGAATATTTCCTATGCGCTATTTCCTTTCTCTTTTGCTTGCAGCATCTTGTATGGTAATGTATGCACAAAACCCAATAGATGTGCAGCATTATAAATTTGAAATTGAACTGTCCGATAAGTCAGATGCCATTAATGGGAAAGCCCTGATCAGCGTACGTTTTCTTTCAGACGCTGTCATTGTAAAATTCGACCTGGCCTCAGGGGAAGACGGAAAAGGAATGTATGCATTCCAGGTAAAAGAAGGTAAAGAGTTACTGACTTTTACACACAAGAATAATGTCGTAATCATCAACCTGAAAAGGGGAGCAAAAAAAGATGAAATAAGAACTTTTGAGATAAGTTATATGGGCACACCAAAAGATGGATTGGTGATATCAAAGAACAAATACAATGAACGTACTTTCTTTGGAGATAACTGGCCCAACAGGGCACACAACTGGATTCCCTGTAACGATGTTCCATCAGACAAATCTTCTGTTGAATTTATTGTTAAAGCGCCTGTACACTATAAAGTGATTTCTAACGGGCTTTTGATGGAAGAAAAAAAAATAGCTAATAATTTTAAAGCCACCTACTGGAAAGAAGATATCGCCATCCCTACAAAAGTAATGGTAATTGGCGCAGCCGATTTTGCAGTAAAAAGAGTAGACAGTTCTTATCACATTCCTGTTACGGCCTGGGTATATAAACAGGACAGCACGAAAGGTTTTTATGATTATGCTTTGGGAGACGATATCCTGAAATTCTATGAGTCGTATGTAGGCCCTTATCCCTATAAAAAATTAGCAAACGTGCAATCCAAAACCATCTTTGGCGGAATGGAAAATGCCAATGCTATTTTTTATGCAGAGAACACTGTGACCGGCACCCGCAGCTCAGAAGCGCTGATGGCGCATGAAATTGCACACCAGTGGTTTGGGAATACAGCAACTGAAAAATCGTTTCCTCATTTATGGCTTAGCGAGGGCTTTGCCAACTACCTTACGGATTTATATATCGAACAGAAATATGGTATAGATAGTTTTCAAAAGAGAATG
>DAIQPL010000161.1:3378-8835 GCA_036787395.1 Flavisolibacter sp.
CTAAAATGGTTTTTTGATCAATGGCTGTATCAGCCAGGAATTCCTGAAATACAATTGACAGAGAAAATGGAAAACGATGAGTACAAACTTAAGATTACGCAAGGCAAGCAGGTTTACCGATTTCCGCTTAATATAGTAATTGCAGCAGCTAACGACGAGTTGATAATCAGAAGGATTTATGTAGAAGGGAAGGAAACAGAATTGAAAGTAAAAGCCAAAGGGCCGGTAAAACTTTCCATTGATCCTTATAAGAAGTTGTTATATACAGAAAAGAAATAGGCTGAAAGACCCGGAGGTTTTCAAAACCTCCGGGGTCTTTTTGTTATCACACCAGCATCGTCACCGGGTTCTCTAAGTATTTTTTAAATGTTTGTAAAAACGAAGCTCCTACAGCACCATCCACACTTCTGTGATCACAGCTTAATGTAATCTTCATTACATTACTTACACCAAAACCTTCTCCTTTTTTTACCACTACTTCCTTTATTCTGCCTACAGCCATGATGGCGCTGTCCGGTGGATTAATGATGGCCGTAAAATCTTCAATATCCATCATTCCTAAATTAGAAATAGTAAACGTGTTTCCTGTAAACTCGTTTGGCTGAAGTTTTTTATTACGTGCCTTGCCAGCCAGTTCTTTGCTTTCGGCAGCAATCTGGCTCAAAGATTTTTGATCAGCAAAACGAACCACTGGAACAATCAGTCCATCTTCTATAGCTACAGCTATTCCAATATGAATGTGCTGGTATTGGCGAATAAAGTCTCCCATCCACGAACTGTTTACTGCAGGATGTTTTCGAAGGGCCATGGCGGATGCTTTTACCACCAAATCATTAAAAGAAATTTTTACATCACTCACTTCATTCATCTGCGCTCTTGCCTGCATGGCATTGTCCATGTTAATTTCCATGGTCAGGTAGAAATGCGGAGCACTGAACTTGCTTTCACCCAAACGCTTTGCAATTATTTTCCGTATTTGCGAAACATTCATGTCCGTATGCCCCTCCTGTCCGGAAATAACAGGTTGCGGAGCCGCTTTTTGTCCGCCGGTTGTTGGTTGAGTGCTCGTTGCCTGTTGGCGGGGATCAAAGTTGTCAATATCACTTTTTACAATCCGTCCATTGTCACCGCTGCCTTGTACTTGTGAAAGATCAATTCCTTTTTCCTTCGCTAATTGCTTAGCAAGAGGAGAGGCTTTGATCCTGCCATCTGCGGTTGATTGAGCAATTGCCTGCCCATTTGTTTGTGGTGAAGCAGCCTGCTGTGTGCGTTGATCTGAGGTCTTGTCACTTGTACCTTGCACTTTTCCGCTTCCTCCTTTGGCTGCTGCAACAATCGCCTGCACATCTACTTTTCCTTCTTCACCAATAATACAGAGCAGGTCGTTCACTGCAATTTTTTCTCCCTGTTTGGCACCCTGGTATAAAAGCTTTCCATTTTTATAGCTTTCCAGTTCCATAGTGGCTTTGTCTGTTTCAATATCAGCCAATACATCACCTTTCTTTACGGCATCACCAACGTTTTTATGCCATCCGGCAATAACGCCTTCGGTCATGGTATCACTTAACCGTGGCATCAATACTACTTCTTCCATTTTACCGAGGTCCATTCCTGGAGCTTCAGGTTTGGCCGTTTGGGTTTGAGGTTGTGCTGAAGGTGCTTGTTGTGCTTGTGGTTGTTGGCTGCTTGCTTGTTCCTTACCACCTCCTTTGTTACCCGAAACGTGTTGAGATATATCTTCGCCCGGGCTTCCAATAATTGCCAGCAGGTCATCCACATTAATCTTGGCTCCTTTATCTCCGCCCACATGAAGCAGGGTGCCTTCCTTGTAACTTTCCAGTTCCATCGTAGCTTTATCGGTCTCGATTTCGGCGAGCAGCTCACCCTTTTTTACCGGGTCGCCCACTTTTTTATGCCAGGCGGCAATAACACCCTCCGTCATCGTATCGCTCAGGCGAGGCATCAATATCACTTCAGCCATGATTTTTGTTCGGTTTATTTGAGTGCCGAAATTAAAGCAAAACAAGGAAAAAGCAGGAAATGGGTGAGAGATGCAGTTGGGAAAGATGATCTGTGCCGTTTATGAAAGTTTTATGTACCCGGCTAAGGTGCTGCTATGAGGCTTATGTTGCGTCGCACACTTCGGGGTTCTGATCATGAGGAGCAATCATTCGGTCTTTGGATTTTGCTTCATGTAAGATTATACTTAAACACCTGTCACCAGGAATAGTAACTCCAGACATTAAGGATTTGCATTCCACATGTCAACAACATTTTTCCATGTTCCATCCGTTTGTTTTCGCCATACAGTTACGGCCTTATTATGTTCTGTAAAAGGTCTGCCCAGGGAATCATTCATAGTTATCTGCGTTTCTTCGATCATATAAGCCATGTCGCCGCTTTTTGAAACGGACACAGTTTTTGGTTCCCAGTTAATTTTAAAACCTGGAATTTTTGAAGCACCTTCCAGCATCCCTCTGATAGCTTGCTTGCCTTTTAGTGGTGGTTGGCCCGGGCTCATTACAATGGCATCATCTGCCCAATAACTAAGAGTTGTATCTATATTGCCGGTAGCGGCTGCCCTTGACCAGTCCCGGCTTAGCTGCATTAATTTATCTCCTTCAGATTTTGTATCTACAGTTGGCTGGTTACAACCTAAAACGCAGGCAAGCATAATTAAGAAAGCCGGTTTCTTAGTCATATCAAAGTTTTTTGGAGGAAAAATGATCAGAGTTTTGACAGGGGAATAGATTTATTGCCGTACAAGTGAGTGACATAACAGGTGCAGATAGTAGCTATATAGTTAAGTACAAAACCATTCTAATAATCCAACTCCATTCTCAACCTGTCTCTTAACTCTTTTATTAATGGATACTGTTCAATTATTTTCTGATACTGCTCTTTTGAACTTAGGGGAAGGTCCAATTGAATATCGTTTTTAGTACTCTCTGTCAACACAATAATAAATTGAAGCTGCCGGTTCCCTAATTCTGCTTGCAAAAATTCACAGGCCTTATTGCGTTCCAGTTCTAAAAACTTCTGGTTGATATTATTGCTTACAACGGCTTCAAAGCTGGTGGCATCTTTTACTTTTAATTGGGCGAGTTCAAAACTTTGCCAGGCTGGATTCTTTGCTTCTTTAAGGCTGGCAATAAACTTATTCCACGCTGTTTTTAAAGAAGGTTCTTCCAGTGGCTTGTCAACCGGCAGGTTTGCTCCATTGCCATTACCAACCTTTTGCCGGATGGCATCTAAGGAAGAGATCTTTTTGGCACTACTAGTTTTAGATACCGGTGGCTGTGTGTCATTGGCTGCCGCAGGCGTATGATAAACTTCTTTTTTTTCTTCTACAACAGGAAGGGGCTCTGCCTTTGTTTGAATAATCAATTTTGCCTCACTGGGTTTTGTTGTCGGAGGCGGAGTACTAAACGGGAGTGGCGGTGTAGCAATGGGTGCAATAGTTCTAAAAGCAACGGCTTTTGCTCCATCAACTACTTTTTTTTTATCGATACCGGTTCCATTGGCTGTTAGCTGTATAGCTTGTTGCAGGTAGCAAAGTTTTATCAATGATAACTCTACGTGTAGTCTTTTATTTCTTGCTTGCCGAAAATTGATCTCGCCTTCATTTAAAATATTCAGAGCGCTTACCAGGTAACCTGCATCGGTTCTTTTAGCAGTCTCCGCGTAGCGCTGGCGAAAGCTTTCTACTACTTCGAGCAAACCAGCGACCCTTTCATCTTTACAAATTAAAAGGTTGCGGATAAATTCAGCAAGTCCGTTCAACACCATATCACCTTCAAAACCTTTTTTATCTATATCATCATACAACAACATAGCACCGGCAAGGTCCTGGTTGAGCATGCAATCAACCAATTTAAAATAATAGTCGGCGTCTAAAATATTTAAATGCTCAATGGTATTTTCATACGTTACCTCGCCATTGGTAAAGCTTACAATTTTATCCAGGATGCTTAAAGCATCACGCATACAACCTTCACTTTTTTGGGAGATCAGTTGCAGCGCGGTTTCTTCTGCTTTGATATCCTCTTTGTCAGCAATTTCCTGTAAGTGGTGTACTGTATCCTGTAAGGTGATTCGTTTAAAATCAAAAATCTGGCAACGACTTAAAATGGTAGGAAGGATCTTATGTTTTTCGGTAGTAGCCAGGATAAAAATGGCATAAGACGGCGGCTCTTCCAGGGTTTTTAAAAAAGCATTAAAAGCTGAAGATGAAAGCATGTGAACCTCGTCTATGATATATACCTTGTATTTTCCGGCCTGGGGTGCAAACCGTACCTGCTCTACAAGGCTACGAATATCTTCGACTGAATTGTTACTGGCTGCATCCAATTCATGAATGTTCATGGAGGTGCCTTCATTAAAGGATTTGCAGGAATGACATTCGTTACAAGCTTCGCCGTCTTTGGATGGATTTTCGCAATTAATGGTCTTTGCCAGGATTCTTGCGCAGGTGGTTTTACCTACGCCCCTGGGACCGCAAAATAAAAACGCATGGGCTAAGTGGCCTGTTCTAATGGCATTTTTTAAAGTAGTTGTGATATGATCCTGTCCTACAACGGTGTCAAAAGTCTGGGGACGATATTTTCGGGCTGAAACAATGAATTTTTCCATACAAAACCTCGTTGCTAAGGTAATGGAATGAAATCAGAGATGGCTCAGGTGTGAAAAGATTTCACGGATTCTTTAAAAGCTTTAACCCTATGCGAGGCCCTACCTCCAACATGTAAAAACAGGAATGAAAGTGGGCCAATTTTGGCAAATCGAAAACAGTTTTTATAGGAACTTGCAAGGCTATGTTGAGCACCGCCGTTTTAGTGGGAATCATTGGTTTTCTTGTGCTATTAGTTGCCTTTGTCCTGTTTAAACAATACAAACAAAAGCGGGATATGGAGATGCAATTGCTAAAGCAGCAGGCCAATCTATCACAGTTGGAAATAGGGATGCACGAATTGGCGGCAAAAAAATTTGACGAGTACAAAAACACGGTGTTAGAAACCGAACAACAGCGCATTATTGCAGAACAAAAGGTAGTTGCGCAAGCCTCTTTTGAGCAATGGAAAATAGAATATGAAATGGTGATCAGGCAAGATGCCATCAAGAAAAGCCAGGCCGTAACCATAGGTAAGGTTACCGAACATATTCTTCCTTTTTTCAACGGAGTTTTTCCTTACAATCCCAAAGAAGCCCGGTTTATTGGCAGTCCTATTGACATGGTTGTTTTTGACGGTATGGAAACTGAGCCGGAAAATATTTGCGTACATTTTGTGGAAGTGAAAACGGCTTCTTCAACTCTTACACCAAAACAGCGGGCTATAAAATATGCCATCTTAAATAAGAGGGTGGAATGGAAAGAGTTAAGGGTATAATTCACTTTTGTTTGACAATGTAACATCAGCTATTTGCAATAATTGTAGTTGTACATTTATAGCAAATGTA
>DAIQPL010000162.1:0-8831 GCA_036787395.1 Flavisolibacter sp.
CCTTTTTCTCTTTCTCGGCCTTCTCTTTTATTTCTTTTTCTTGCTGCTCTTCCTTATCCTTCTGTTCTTTTTCAGCTTTTTCTTTTTTCTCTTTCTCTTCTTTATCCTTTTTCTCTTTTTCGATTTTTTCTTTTTTCTCTTCTTTATCTTTCTTCTCTTTCTCAGCCTTCTCGTTCATTTCCTTTTCTGCCTTTTCCGCTTTGTCCCTTTTGTCTTTTTCTTCTTTTTCTTTCTGGTCTTTGTCGGCTTTTTCTTTTTTCTCACGCTCTTCTTTATCCCATTTCTCTTTCTCAGCCTTCTCTTTCATTTCCTTTTCTTCTCTTTCCTTTCTTTCTTTAAGCTCCTTCTCTTCTCTGCCCCTTTTTTCCTTTTCTTCCTTTTCTTTCTCTTCCTTTACCTTCTGTCTTCGTGCTATAAGCAATTCTTCCTGGAGACGTAATGCCTCCGATTTATCCCTCAGTTCCTTTTCTTTGAGTTCCTTCTCCCTGCGTTCTTTCTGTTTTAGGCCATTTTCCCTTATACTCTTTTCTCTTAATTCTTTCTCCAACTGTGCCTTATAGAATGCGGTACTATCAATTACAGTGGTTTGCTTATTTACTACCGGTTGTGTTGGAGTGGCAGTGGGCGTTGGTCTGTAAATTACCTGGGTTGGTGGTTGCTTAACAACTATCACTTGTGGCTGCTCCTTTACAACCACAACTTTTGTTTCCGGTTGCGTATACACGGCTGGCCTGGAGGAACGGCAGGCGAGTAGTACCATTACAATACTTGTAAATGCTAATGCCGAATATCTTGTAACTTTTACTTTAGCTTTCATAGGTTTAATTTTACTCATAACCACTCCATAATCTTTTATGAGTTGGGAATAAGTGAACGTGATGCTGCCTGATATAACGCACAACCCTTTTTTCTTAGTCTTTAATAGAATTGAATTCTTCCATTCAGGGCGCAAATAAACAGGGAGTTTACAGAACTTTCCATTATTGGGAATAATCGGAAACTAAGAATAATTGGTTTATTTTAATCTTATGCATAAACCAGAATATGCGTCGTTGTGCACCTACAACGAGGTAGTGTTGTCAAGTTTGATCCCTCTGTGCTCCACCGTGTCCTCCGTGGTTAACCTTTGGTGACACACCAGAAATAACCACAGAGGTCACACGGGTTGGCGCCGAGGAGCACAGAGTATTGGCCCAAAACACTGGCACAATTCCTTTGTGCCCTGTTGCTTTTGTGGCTCCCGATTGGGCGCCGAAGAGACCCCAAAGGAAATAAATGCAACAAGTAACTTTTATATCAAGTAGACGACTGTCTTATCGGAATCCGCGATTCCTTCTCAAGGATAATCGTTCTTACCTGGGTAATTCTACTCATGCATTTAGAAATAATTGTGACTTTTGCGGGAGTACTGGCGTATGCTGTAATCGGACACGGGTCCTTGAAAAATTTATTGTTGGATGAGAAAGATGAAGCTCCGGGGGAGGACAAATTTTTGGGAAATGCTGCCGAAGCGAATAAGATTATTAAATTGTTGATAAAACCTCGATAAAACCTAACCAGGGAATAAGAAATGATGACAATTCTGGGAATTTCCGCTTTTTATCATGATTCGGCAGCAGCTATCATACAAGACGGTGAAATAGTTGCAGCAGCTCAGGAAGAACGATTTACCCGGAAGAAAAATGATGCTTCGTTTCCGGTGAATGCCATTCGCTTTTGCCTCGATTTTTGTAATGCATCTATCAATGATCTCGATGCTGTAGTTTTTTATGATAAACCGTTGCTCAAGTTTGAGAGGTTATTAGAAACTTACTACGCATTTGCCCCCAAGGGGCTTCTATCTTTTGTGACGGCCATGCCGATTTGGTTGAGAGAAAAATTGTTTCTGAAGAAAATAATTTATGACTCTCTAAATGAAATCGAAAAGGTAAATAAGAAAAAAATTAAGTTGTTATTCCCCGAACACCACCTTTCACATGCTGCCAGTGCCTTCTATCCATCTCCCTTCGATAAGGCCGCAATCTTAACTATTGACGGAGTTGGAGAATGGGCGACAGCGTCTATTTGTCTTGGTGAAGGAAATAACATTACAATCCTAAAACAACTCGAATTTCCTCATTCCCTGGGATTATTATATTCTGCGTTTACTTATTACTGTGGATTCAAAGTAAATTCAGGAGAATATAAGCTTATGGGCCTTGCACCTTATGGAAACCATGGCTCTCCGGAAGTAAACAGGTATGTTGAAATAATAAAGAATAAACTCATAAATATAAATGAGGATGGTTCGTTTTTTCTTAACCAGGAGTATTTTACCTATGCCACCGGACTTCGGATGGTCAACGATGTTAAGTGGCGCAATTTATTTGGGTTGCCCAGGCGTGAACCGGAATCGGAGTTATTGCAACGCCATTGCGATCTGGCATTGGCAATTCAGCAGGTAACCGAAGAAATAATACTTAAGCTGGGGGAAGAAGCAAAACGAATTACAGGTGCCGACAATCTATGCATGGCTGGTGGTGTGGCATTGAATTGTGTGGCGAATGGCAGATTAGAAAATGAGAAAATATTCAAGGAGATCTTTGTTCAGCCGGCTGCCGGGGATGCAGGTGGCGCCCTGGGTGCCGCTACTGCCGCCTATTACATACATTTTAAGCAATCGAGAAAAGTTGATGGTTCAAAACCAGATGCATTAAATGGCTCTTACCTGGGGCCGGCATATTCAGATGAAGTAATAAAAAGGCTCATTAATAAATATAACGTGCCGTACACTCATTACGCTGATGAAGATACAATGATCGAAAAAGTCTCTGAATTTATTGCAAACGGCAAAGTTGTTGGTTGGCATCAGGGCCGGATGGAGTTTGGACCAAGAGCCCTGGGGGCAAGAAGCATTCTTGCTGACGCCAGAAATCCGGAAATGCAGAAAAAACTAAACCTTAAGATTAAGTATAGGGAAGGATTTCGCCCTTTCGCCCCTGCTGTTTTAGTCGAAGATGTAAATGCATATTTTGAACACGAAGGAAAATCGCCATATATGTTGTTCGTGAAACCTGTCATTAAAGTGCGTCAGGTGCCATATCCCGAAAATTTTAACGGTAAAGATCTTTTTGATAAACTCTATTTTTTAAGAAGCGATATTCCCGCCGTTACACACGTGGATTATTCGGCACGCTTTCAAACTGTCCATAAAGAAACAAATCCTTCTTTTTGGAAATTGTTGCAGGCTTTTAAAAAAATTACTGGCCATTCTGTAATTATTAATACCAGCTTTAATGTTCGTAATGAGCCATTAGTCAATACACCTGAAGAGGCATATAGGTGCTTTATGCGCACTGATATGGATTATTTGGTAGTTGGGAGATTTGTTTTTGACAAAAAAACACAGCCTGTATTTGAAAAGGATGAGAAATGGAAAGAGGAGTTTGAAATGGACTAGATTAATGTTATGCAGAATAAGTAATTTGTTACTGCGCTCTTAATTGGTAATCCTAGATACCTAATTCACTTACCTAAAATTGTAATATGGAATTTCTAAAAGATCTTTGGAACTTTGTAAAGGCAAGAAAAAAATGGTGGCTTGCGCCAATCATAGTTGTTCTACTATTATTAGGCATCCTCGTCGTTTTTGGAGGCGGCTCTGCATTAGCTCCATTCATTTACACACTATTTTAAAATATTTTTAGAAAAGATGAAGAGTCAGAAATCACTGGAAACCATTTTGGTCCTGGTATTGGTTCAGATTATTGTTTTTTTCTATAGCCGGCGGCTTCTTTGGTTATATACTGGTGTCACTCTTGGACTGTTAGCTTTGTTTATACCTGTCCTGGCTGACAAAATACACAATGCCTGGATGAAGTTGGCACATATCCTTGGATACATCATGAGCAGAATAATATTGACATTAATCTTCTTCCTGGTCCTGCTTCCTTTAACGTTACTCGCTAAATTTAGTCCCAGGAATGCAATGGAATTAAAACGTAAGAGAACAAGCAATTTCAAAGAAAGGAATTACACTTATACACCGGAAAGCCTGGAAAATGTTTGGTAAACACAACTTTTGATATAAACATTCTAAAAATCAATTGGAATAAAATCACCCCACAATATTTAACCTATACATCAATGTGGCAATTAAAAAAAATAGCCGTCGGAGTTGGTTTAATTATTCTGCTTGAATTGCTAAAAAAGTTCTTGCAATTTAAACAGCATGATGCGCCTTATTTTTATTTCTTTACTAACCTGCTGTCTTGTTATCAGCTTTTGATCCTTCTATACTGTATTATAAGCCTGGCTTTGGAAGAACTGATACTTAAGCGATTTTTTAAGCACAAATATAAAATACTGGGCGCTGCATTTTTTGTAGCGCTTTTTCTTGTTTGCGAACTGGTAGCAGCTTATTTTTTATTCCAGCCAAAATCAATCTCCAAAGGCTTACGATTGTATCAACGGTATTATAGAGAAATTGATATGAATGTAATTCAATTCAAAAAGGAAAGTTCAGAATACAATAAAAAATTGTTCTATAAATTAAAAGACAATACAGAATTTGTTTATCGCAATCGGGAATTTTCCAATTCTTTCCAAACTAATAGCCAGGGATTTCGTGATGATGAGGCCTCATTGAAACAACCGTCGATTATATTCCTGGGTGATTCATATACCTTAGGATGGGGGGTAGAGGAAAATGAAACCTATGGATCAGTAGTTGAACATTTAACAGGACTTAAAGGATTAAATACCGGAGCATCTTCTTACGGCACTGCCCGCCAAAGTATGGTTCTTTCTTCACTTGACACATCCAATGTGGAGTTCATCATATGGCAATATTGTTATAATGATGCGGTGGAAAATAAAACCTATACTGATAGTAGTTTTAACTTGCCAATTCGAACTGAGAACGAGTTTAACAAACTGGTGAAATTTTATGGGTGGAACGCCGCATATTTTCCCGGAAAGTATTTTCTAACTATTCTAAATTTATCCCGGAAAAATCTTGTAAAAAAACCGGTCAATATTGCCGCAGAAAAGGTTAAGCTTAACGTCATGGCACAAAAAGAAGCAGAAATGTTTATGAATATTCTTGCCAAATCGAATATTAATTGGAACCGAACTAAAGTGATTGTGATAGAATTAAATTATTGGGAGAGACACTCTGAATTTATAAACGCGTTACAGAAACTGTGTAACGAAAATCCAGTAAAGGAAAAATTGATGGGAAACCTGTATCCGATCGATATCAAAGCCATTCTCCGAAAAGAAGATTATTACATATTAGACGTACATCTAACTAAGCAAGGCAATTTCAAAGTTGGGGAGCATTTAGCCAAAACGATTCAAAAGCTGCAAACTAAATGAAGGACATGCATAAGATAGTTTAAGCTACGAAGCAACCAATTTGAATCAACGATATTCAATCCATACGGGATTGTCCAATTGTGGCTGTTTTCAACCGATATTTCATCCCTAGCGGCATGACCCGCCAAAAACCTAAAAAGACAATTGACCATCGAATCCCGTAGGGATTCAATACCGGTAGAACAGTAACCAGGACGAACCAATCCCGTAGGGATTGAATATCTTTTTATCATAAGGCGTGCCACCGCTCAGAGCGTGGCAGGCCTTGCGCGTGGCCTTCTTAAGCCAGGGACAAAAGCCCTGATCGAATGGAAGAAAAATTATTAGTTTCTGCAATTACGCTATACACATTCCAGCACAAATCAGTTATCGCTCGCATTTATCTGGTGAAATTCGGCATTTTTTGAACCGCTTAGCCCTTTTTTTGCCCTATTAACTGGTTTCTTCTAAAGAGGTATGATGGCAGGAATATATCAATTAGGGAAGTGAGTTCATGCTGAATACCTTGTGTCTCGTCACCTCATCGTTCACCCCTTTCTCAAATAACTGTTATGAAAAATTTATCTGTTGTCACAATTATTGCCTTTTACATTTTGTCAATTGTTGCCTGCAAGAAAAGTACGATGCCGCCTGCTCCGTCTGCAAATAATGAAATGAACGCGACGGTTGCCATTGCAGGCGCTGCCCCAATTTCACATAAAGCAAGCAACTATCATGTCTACATTCCACGAACTGTTGGTTCGAATGGAGAGACATATATTTCAATTTCAGGGAATGTCGGTACGCCCAACACAACTAGCGAACGAAGTATTACCATTGTATTGTTCAATATATCGGCCACAGGCACGTATGCGTTTAATATGGACCCGAATGCCCGGCAGCAGGCATATTGCACGTATGAAATCGGAAACATTTTTTCATACATATATAATCAATACTCCACGGAAACAGTTGCGCAGGCCGGAAGTGTAACCATTACAGCCATCACAGCAACCTCAATCCAGGGAACATTTACTGCCAACTGTGACAATTACGCAATAATTAGTAATGGCACATTCAAAGGCGACTTCGAAAAGTAACTTGTCTGAACGTTATTAAAGGATTCAACGATTTACCTGATTTGCTGCCATGCCAATCCTGTAATCAAATAAATCACGGTTCAGGCCTGGCCGCAGTGCCAAAAATATCTCTGCGTTCCTTTGCAGTTTCCTTTGCGTTTAGTATAGCCGTTCCATGTATAGTCTTATTATAACCGCAAAGGATCGGAGAGACGCAAAGGGACGTAAAGGTTTCTGAAATCTAATCCTCTGAAGGATGATTAAACGATTACTTGTTCATCAAGCGAATCCATGAATGATGCAAATTCACCTTCCCATAATAATTCTAAATGCTTCCCGCCAGCTGCTTTAATGGCAACTGCACAATAAACACAGCCCCTTCATTTCTTTTACCAATAGCTTCGATGTTTCCGCCATGCCGGAGAACGATGCGTTTGCAGAGTGAAAGACCAAGACCGGTTCCTTCAAATTGATCTTTGGAGTTAAGGCGTGAAAAAGTGTCGAAAATCTTTTCGGCTTCATATTGCTCGAAACCAATGCCATTGTCCTGCACTCTTATTTCTGCAAAAGGTTCCCCATTGTTATTAACGACCGACGCCGCGATCGATATAACCGGTGGCTTTCCGGTAGCGGTAAATTTGAGTGAGTTATTGATAAGATTGTAAAACAACTGGTATAGTAAAACTGCTGCGCCATCTATTGTTGGAAGTGACCCATATTTTATGGTCGCTGATTTTCCATTAATCACCAATTCCAGATCAGTCTCTATACTTTTAATGATCTTATTCAAATCAACCGGCTCTATATTTTGCCCGCGTGCATTAACCATCGAATAATTCAACACCCCTTCTATCATCGTATGCATCCTGTCCGTAGCAGAATTTACCTTATTGATATAGCTCGTCGCTTCGACAGATAATCTTGTATTCTTATCGTCCGTCAATCGTTCTGTAAATGTTCTGATCTTTCGCACCGGTTCTTTAAGGTCGTGACTGGCTACATGGGCAAATTGCTGAAGCTCCCTGTTTGATTGCTGTAACGAAATATTCAGCTCCTTCAACTCGTGTGTCCTTCTTCTTACTTCCTCTTCGAGTATAGTTGCCTGTTCCTTCGATGAATGAATATCTGTTGCTGTACCGAACCATTTGATGATATTTCCATCTTCATCTCTTTGGGGGACGGCCCGACTTAGGAACCATCGATAGCTTCCATCATTCATTTGAATACGATGTTCGATCTGATAAATGATTCCTCGATCCACGGCTTTTTTCCATGCACGCTCGGTTTGTTTGAGATCTGCCTCATGAACCAGCCTTCGCCAGGTCCAATTACCATCTGTGTCCTTATAGGCTCCTGAAAATTCCGACACTCTTTCATTGTAGTACAAAACATTTGCCTGCGAATCCGCCACCCAAACCAATTGCGGAACGGCATTGGCCAATTCGTTGAGTGATTTTTCACTTTCTTCAATTTTCTTCCTTGCCGTTACCTGCTCAGACACATCGATTCCAACGCCGATCACTCCTTCGATCGTACCTTCTACATTTCTCAATGGCTCAAAAATAAATGTTACGTAAATCAGTTCATCGTTGCCATGGCGTACTAGCGTAACTGGCATGTCTTGTGCGGAAAACGGTTCGCCGCTTTTGTATACACCGCTCAGCATTTGAACAAATCCCTGATCAACCAACTCGGGAAATCCTTCCCTGAGCGGACGATTGATTACATCCTTATGCTTCTTACCCCATATCTCCAACGATTTTTGATTTGCCAATTCCATGACGAGATCAGGCCCCTTAAGTATCGTCATTGAAACGGGCGACTGCATAATGATATTCTTTAGATTATTTTCAGCGGCCTTCTGGCTCTTTGCAATCTTGATATTCGCATTTATTGTTGCAATCAGTTCCTTTGCCGAAAAAGGCTTAATGAGATAGTCAACCGCGCCTGCGTTAATTCCATCCAGCTTCGCTTCTTCTCCTGCACGCGCCGACAAAAAGACAACAGGAATATTTTTGGCCTGGGGATGATTCTGAATTCTGTTCAATAACCCCAGGCCATCCAGCTTTGGCATCATGATATCAGAAATCAGCAGATCTGGCCTGAAGGAAAGCAACTTATTAAACGCATCTTCTCCGTCCACCGCGGTTATAACGTGGAACTCGTGCATCAATAATCGTTCGATGTAATCTCTCATATCTGCATTATCATCGGCTACAAGCACTTTGCACTTCTTACCTGGACCCTGTTCAGTTCTATTCTCCTCCGACAACTTCGTGGCTTGTTCTTCGGACATCCACTTCATTGCTTCCTGCACAAAAGCTGCCGTTCCATCTGAACCACCATATAAGGAAATCTGAACAATTTTGTCAGGGGGCAGATGATCTTTTCCTACAGGAATCGTAACAGTAAATA
>DAIQPL010000431.1:0-2892 GCA_036787395.1 Flavisolibacter sp.
CGTAGAAGTAGAACGAACCACACACCAGGACATTATACATAACCTTAGATTCGGTATGTCGGCCGCGCTGTTTTCTAATCACGATGCTAAGGCTGACAGAGTAGAAGGTACTATCTCGTATATCAGCGGCAACCGTTTAAAAATTACCTTACGAACCGATGAACTGCCCGAATGGTCGCGGGATGGAAAGCTGGGAGTTGATGCAGTGTTTGACGAGAATAGTTATGCTGAAATGGAGAATGCCCTAAAGCTGGCACCGGCACTCGCCGAAAAAAAGGAAGAAGGACATTTAATAAAAATTCTGACAGGAGAAAAAAAGCCAACCTTCCATAATGAACTTGCTACAAATGACTCGTCCTATCATACCCCTTCGCTTTCAAAGTTGAATGCAACCCAACACCTGGCTGTCCAAAAAATTTTGGCTGCCAATGAACTGGCTATTGTACACGGGCCGCCGGGCACCGGTAAAACCACTACCCTGGTACAAGCCATTAAAGCAATAATTAAAGAAGACCGAAAACAAATCTTAGTGGTAGCTCCAAGCAATGCAGCAGTGGACCTGTTAAGTGAAAAGCTATCCGATGAAGGATTGAACGTAGTAAGAGTAGGAAATCCAGCTCGTGTTTCAGAACGGCAGATGGCATTGACACTTGACTCTAAGCTCTCGGCACATAATAGCTTCAGGGAAATCAAGCGACTAAAAAAGCAGGCAGCGGAATACAGGGATATGGCGCAGAAATACAAGCGGAAATTTGGTAAGGAAGAAAGTGAACAACGTAAAGCGCTTTATGCCGAGGCACGTAACATCAGTAAAGAAGTGGAACGCACGGAGCAATATATTATTGATGATGTGCTCTCCAAAGCCCAAGTGATAACAGCAACGCTGGTGGGTGCTAATCATTATACAATCCGGCACCTCAAGTACCACACAGTAGTGATAGATGAAGCCGGTCAGGCCCTGGAACCTGCCTGCTGGATACCTGTTTTAAAAGCACAGAAAATAATAATTGCAGGCGATCATTGCCAGTTGCCTCCCACTATCAAATCGGCCGAAGCTGCCCGGGAAGGACTAAACATAACTCTCATGGAGAAATGTGTGGCCTTACACCCAGAATCAGTGGTATTGCTGGAGGAACAATACCGCATGCACGAAACAATAATGAATTTCTCCTCAAAAGAATTTTATGAAGGACGCTTGCAGGCGCATCCTTCTGTTGCGCAGCATCTTTTGGTACCGGGTGATCAACCTCTTTTGTTTATTGATACAGCCGGGTGCGGCTTTGACGAAAAATGGGAAGGCACCAGCATCTCTAACCCCGAAGAAGCGGCTTTTTTATTGAAGCATTTAATTCATTTTGTAAACGAATTGAAACCGCTTTACGAAGGGACCCGTTTTCCTGCGGTAGCTGTAATCTCTCCTTATAAACACCAGGTGGAAGTTTTAAAGGAAGCAGTGCTTTCTTCCCCTGGTCTGCAAGAAGTAAAAGAAGCGATTGCTGTGAATACTATAGACAGTTTCCAGGGACAGGAAAGAGATGCCGTTTATATTAGCATGACCCGTAGCAATGCAGACAGCGTAATTGGTTTTCTTTCCGATATCCGGCGTATGAATGTAGCCATGACCAGGGCCCGGAAAAAGCTGGTAGTAATAGGCGATAGTGCCACTCTTTCCCAATTTCCTTTCTATGCTGATTTTATTGCTTATGCCCAGGAACAGGATGCTTATCAAAGCGCCTGGGAATTTATGGAGTTATAGGAGTTCGGCTGCAGAAGGAATAAATAGCTTTCACATGACAGCCGGAAAAGCCTTTTAGAAAAAACAGCTCATCTTCTTTTGCATATCACGAGATATAAAACAGAGAAATGTATATTCGCCCTGGCCAACATTTATCGACATGAAAGCATATTTTATTCTTCTGTCCTGTTCTTTTATAATAACAAACTGTTTTGCACAAAAACCTTTTAAAGGCGGTTCAAAAAAATTTAAGCAATTGCTTTGGTCTGATGAATTTAATTACACCGGTTTGCCCGATAGCACTAAATGGTCCTACGAAAAAGGCTACGTGCGCAACAAAGAATTACAATATTATACCCAACGAAGAGCAGATAATGCAAAGGTTGAAAGCGGGAACCTCATTATTACTGCCTTGCTTGATTCATTGCAACAAGGATCTGCTGTTTATCCAATCACTTCCGCCAGTTTGGTTACCAAAGGAAAAAAAGAATGGACCTATGGCCGGGTAGAAGTGAGAGCTAAGTTTCCTTCGAGCCTGGGCACCTGGCCAGCCATTTGGATGCTGGGCACCAATATATCGAAGGTAGGATGGCCTGCCTGTGGCGAACTTGATATACTGGAGCATGTAGGTTACATGCCGGACACAGTTCATTTTAATGTGCACACAGATAAATATAACCATGTAAAAAAAACAAATAAAGGCTCTAAGATTTTTTATCCGGCAGCATTCAATGAATTTCATGTATACGCCCTTGAGTGGTTTACTGACCATATAGACTGGTATATGGACGATAAAAAAGTATTTACCTACAAAAAAGAAAACACAGGTACAGATGCCTGGCCCTTTGATGCGCCGCAATACCTTATTTTAAATTTAGCCTTTGGAGGTGCATGGGGCGGATCGAGAGGAGTTAACATTGCTTCGCTTCCGCAAAGCTTTTATATTGATTATGTAAGATTGTATCAATAATAAGAAGTTGCATACGGGTTAGGGAAAGCGCAACAACATAAAACGCATTCAATTCATCTGCTGTCCTATTTACGGTTTATAGTCGGACGTGCCGCACCTGCACGTAAGGTTTTCTACAACGGAAATTTTTTAGTTTTTAAGTTGGTCTTTGTTATGCATCTTTTTTGTTGCTTCTCTTTCTTCATTC
>DAIQPL010000163.1:0-8810 GCA_036787395.1 Flavisolibacter sp.
CCCCAATTAATTTTTTTGCCCCTGAAAGGGTATAGAATGGCCTATCCCAGCAGCAAATGGAAGCTGCCGGTAACCATTGGCTTACAAATACCGAAAATGCTGGCAGCCATAGAAAAAGAACACGCCTGGCTACAAAATGTCGCCAAAGAACACCACATTGACGCCGTCGTTTCTGATAACCGCTATGGATTATACCATCCGACTATTCCATCGGTTTTTATGACGCACCAACTCTCTATTAAAACTCCTTTTGGAAAAAAAGCTGACAAGTTTCTACAAAAGATAAACTACAGGTATATCAACCGGTTTTCTGAATGTTGGATACCTGATATAACAGGTGAGAACAGTTTGGCAGGTGACCTTTCTCACCCCGCAAGCTTCCCTGATGTTCCAATAAAATATATTGGTGCCCTTTCAAGGTTTACCAGGCTTCATGGTGCAAATTTGAAACACATTTTAATACTACTATCTGGTCCGGAACCACAAAGAACCGTCCTTGAAAATTTATTATTAACCCAATTAAAAACATACAAAGCACCGGTTGTCTTGGTACGAGGGCTTCCAGGCCAAGTAGAAGAAATCAGGTCTTCTTCAAATATTTATATTTACAATCATCTTGCTGCAAAAGAATTAAATGAGAAGATGCTAGACGCTTCTATAGTGATCAGCCGTTGTGGTTATAGCACCCTAATGGACCTGGCAGCCTTGCAAAAGAGAAGCATTTTAATTGCAACGCCGGGGCAAACCGAGCAAGAGTATTTAGCCCGTCATGTAATGAAACACCGCTTTGCTCTATGTATTGAACAAAGAAAATTTCAGCTCAGGGCGGCACTCGATTTTTCTGCTTCATTTAATTACCAATTACCCCGCTTTAACACCGGCCAGGGTTTGGAAGACGCCATTACCGATCTTCTAAACCAAATAAAAAATGAAAAGGCAAATCCCGATGAAAACAACTACTAGAGCACATTTGGCTGTTTTATGCACTAACCTGTTTTTTTCTGCCAATTATAGCCTGGTAAAATTTATTTCCCCAGCGTTGGTAAAGCCTTTTGCTTTGAACTTATTACGTGTAGGAGGAAGCCTGGTTTTATTTTGGACGGTCTGGCTTTTTGGAAAAACACCTGCTATGGTTTACAAAAAAGACTGGACAAGGTTTGTAGCCTGTGCCATAACCGGTGTTGCTGTGAATCAAATGCTTTTTATTGAAGGGCTGACTCTTACATCAACTATCCATGCATCTCTTTTGAGTCTTGCCACACCTTTGGTTGTAACTTTTTTTGCCTTTTGGATTTTAAAGGAATCATTTACCATTTTAAAAGCGGCAGGATTAGCGTTAGGAATTGGCGGCTCTATATTACTTATCCTTCAAAAAGAACCGGGACAAGGTGCCACAGATTATTTACTAGGAGATATACTTATTCTGATTAATGCTGTCTCTTATGCCATTTATTTTATACTGGTAAAGCCGCTGATGGAAAAATATACTCCTTTGCATGTTATACGCTGGATATTCACGCTTGGTTTTTTTATGATGCTGCCCTTTGGATGGCAACAGGCAACTGAAATTAACCCCGCTTCTTTTCAATGGCAGCAGTATGCCGCTTTATTTGGAGTAGTGGTTACCGGAACTTTCCTTGCATATTATTTTAATGCTTATGGTATACAACATATAGGCGCCGGGGCTACTGGTAGCTATATTTACACGCAACCTGTATTTGCCGTGCTGATCGCCACTATTATTTTAAGAGAATCTTTGTCATGGCAAAAGGCAGCAGCAGCCTGCCTTATTTTTAGTGGCGTTTACCTGGTTAGTTTTCGTAAGCCAAAACAGGATTCTTAAGTAAGCGGATTCTTTGGGTAATCAAAAAACAAAAACTTTTTTTCTGCATTTGAAAAGCTCTCCCATTTATCAATATCAGCATGCACAGCAAATACACTGCAAGTTGGCATATCATCTATACGAACATTCGTGAGAGAGTTGGCAAATTCTGTAATACCCGGATTATGGGAGAACAGGGCAACAGCGGTATATTTATTATTCAATTCGACGACTGTTTTTTGAAAAGCAGGTATAGTAGCTGAATAAAGGTCATCAGCCAGGCTAATGTCTTCTTTCTTTACGCCATATTCTTCTGCAAAAAGTTTGGCAGTTTTGCGCGCACGTTTGGCGGGGCTGCAAACAAACAGGTCAATGTCGATTTTTTGTTTCAGCCGCTTTGCCATTTCCGGCGCGTCTTTTTTTCCTCTTTCATTTAAAGGTCGATCAAAATCGCTGAGGCCAGGTGCATCCCAACTGCTTTTGGCGTGACGAATAAGAACAAGTGTTTTCATCATATAAAATTTCGCAAACAATAAAGTATTAGTAACCCCTCATGTTCTTTCCTTCCATATAATTAATGAAGGCGGTATTCACCACCCGGTTGCCGCCTGGGGTAGGATAATTGCCTGTGAAATACCAATCCCCCAAATTGTTAGGACAGGCTTCATGCAAAGATTCTATTGTTTGAAAGATCACATCAACCGGAATATCAAGGTCGGGAGGTGTAATTAGTTGTGCGATTTTTTTGGTGATCTCTTCATTGGTGAAAGATTTATAAATCTGTTTTACCACATTCACTGTATGTAATTGATTATTGCGATGCAATTCCTTACACTGTGCATATAAGTTTTTAAGGCATTCTTCTTTCCCCTGTTCTTTTAATAATTGGATGGCCGCATTGAAAGCAATAAAATCACCCAGTTTGCTCATATCGATCCCATAACAATCGGGATAACGAATTTGCGGAGAAGAAGAAACAACAATAATGCGTTTAGGCTCTAATCTTGAAAGCATACGTATGATACTTTCCCGAAGAGTTGTGCCGCGGACAATAGAATCATCAATTACTACCAGTGTATCTACACCTTTTCGCACAGTACCATAAGTAATATCATACACGTGCTGTACCATTTCATTGCGGTTCACATCTTCCGTAATGAACGTTCTCATCTTCACATCTTTGATCGCAATTTTTTCCATGCGCACTTTCCGGTTAATCATCTCATGCAACTTTTCCGGATCTACATTACTGCCCCACGAGGCTATACGTTCTACCTTTATCTGGTTGAGATAATCTTCACATCCTTTACTTAAACCATAAAACGCAACTTCAGCTGTGTTAGGGATAAAAGAAAATATGGTATTCTTCAGGTCAAAATCAACTGCTTCTAAAACCTGTTTGCTTAAGTTGTAACCTAGCCTTTGGCGTTCTCTATAAATTTTTTCATCACTGCCGCGTGAAAAATAAATCCGTTCAAAGCTGCACGCCTTCCGTTCCTTTGGCTCTATGATCTGCTCTATCTTAACCTCACCGTCTTCTAAAACAATCAAGGCCTTTCCCGGTAGTAGTTCCTGTACTTCATTTTCGGCTACATTAAAAGCTGTACGGATGGCCGCTCTTTCAGATGCCGCCACTACTACTTCATCGTTCATGTAATAATAAGAAGGACGAATGCCGTGTGCATCGCGAAAAACAAAACCAATTCCGTTACCAATGGCACCACCCACATGAAAACCGCCGTCAAAAAGGGGAATGGCCTTTTTTAATACATTGACAATATCAAGTTGTTGAGGATTTGCTTCATCTGCTTTTACAACGAAATGATAGATTACTTCCATCATGGCAGCAAGATCACTTTGCTTTTGAAATTCTCCGGGGTCAATATTTACCAGCTCAAATAATTCATCTGTATTTACAAGGTTAAAGTTTCCTGCGATGGCAAGATTCCGGGAAGGGATCGTATGTCTCTTGATGAAAGGATGGCAAAATTCTGCATTGTTTTTCCCCTGTGTACCATAACGTAAATGGCCCAGCAAAACTTCCCCTAAAAATGAAAGATGTCCTTTCATCAATCCTGCATAATTACCAATTTCGGGGTTAAACTTTTGAAGCTCCTTAAATTCTTCGCCAATTTGTTTAAAAATGTCTGCAATTGGCTGGTTTTGACTACTTCTTATTCGTGATAAGAAAGGATACCCTGGCTCTACATTTAATTTAATAGCTGCTACCCCGGCGCCATCCTGCCCTCGGTTATGTTGCTTTTCCATCAAAAGGTAGAGCTTATTTAGGCCCCAAAGTACCGAACCATATTTTTGCTGGTAGTAGGAGAAGGGCTTGCGTAATCGTAAAAAGGCAAGGCCGCATTCATGTTTTATTGCGTCACTCATTGGAAGAAGGCGCAAAGGTAGTCCAAACTATGTTATGGCAGTTAACACTTAACTCACTGTTGAACGTTAAAACCAATTCAAAGGCATTTTCAGCACTGCTTTTACTTTATGATCCGGTGTAGGGGGTAGAAGGGGAAAAAGGAATAGGCATGGAAACATTTAAGAAACAACCGTCGCCAGGCTTTGTTATAATGTTCATTTTACCACCAAAAAGTTCTGCACGATTACGGATATTGGAAAAGCCAAGTCCCCGTAAAATTGTTTTTTGATCAAAGCCTTGTCCATCGTCTTTGATCTCCAATAAAACAATTCGTGTGGTGCCCTTTAAACTTATGAAAATGTTTTTGGCGCGTGCATGTTTTACTATATTGTTCAACTGCTCCTGTATGATACGAAATAAAGTAAGCTTTTGATTCTCTGCCAAAGTACCCTCGTCAAAATTTTTACAATCAAAAGCTATTTCAATTACCTGAACCCGGCCGATAGAGTCTATTAAATCTGTAACAGCGTCAACGAGTCCCAGGTCTTTGATCGTATGCGGCATTAGCGAGCGGGACATGGACCTTATTTCATTAATTACGTCGGTTACTTTTTTCAATGCCATATCGATCATTTCGCCATTGTATTCATTAGCATTGCTTTTAGCCAGGTCAAGAAACAGTTTAATGGTAGTAAGTTGTTGGCCGAAATTGTCGTGTAATTCTTTACCTATCTCCCGCCTTTCAGCCTCCTGTCCGTCGATGGTAGCCTGTGTCAATTGCTTTTGATGATTGATTTTATTCTCAAATAGTTTTTGCTCCAGTTTTTTGCGCTCAGTTATATCAGTAAAAGAACTAATAACGTGTTGCACCTCCCCATTTTCATCCAGGATTGGTTCGGCACTAAGCAGCAACCAAACCCGTTCTTTTCTTTGTGGATTCCATACTCCCATAACAACGTCATGGACAGGCTGCTTTGTTTGAATTGCTTTAAAGCCGGGCCGTTCATTAAATTCAAATATGCTTCCATCCTCACGAACAACGTCTGAATATAGAATCCAGATTTGCTTGCCTAACAAGGCGGCTTCCTGTACATGGAACATTCTATACATGGCATTATTGGAGAGTAGGATATTGCCTTCGGCATCCTGTAACAACACCCCTATGTGCAAGTCTTTTATAAGAGTTCGAAATCTTTTTTCGCTTTCTCTCAATGCATCTGTTGCTTGCTTGCGCAAGGTGTCGTCGTGGAAGTAAACTACAATGCTTTTAACGTATGGATTTTTTAAAAGATTATGGCCGCGTACCATGCACCATAGCCATTCACCGTTTTTTTTAAGAAGACGAACAACAATAAATTTTATTTCAGGGTTTTCAATAACTTCTTTTTGAAAAGACGCTGCCGCCAGGTCCAGGTCATCAGGATGCACAAACTCAAATCCGTTCTTTCCTTGTGCTTCTTCCGCTTCATAGCCCAATACGTGTTTCACAGAAGGAGAAATAAAGGTTATTCTTCCATCTTCGTTCATTAAAATGATTGCATCTAAAGAATCGGCTACCAGGGCGCGATAAAATTGTTCGCTTTGCTGTAATTGTTCTGTAGTCTTTTTACGGTCTGTGATATCCGTGTATCTGTTTGTAATACCCACAACAAAAACTGACAGTTTTTTCGAAATCAGTTACAACAAGTTAAGCATACAATTCAACATAAATAATCTCCGCGTTCTTTACAATGGTTGAAAGTAGAAGTAAAGCCAAGGGACACTGATAACACAGCATTAATAAACCATGCACGTAAGGGGATGATTATTTAGAAAAATCCGAGGAGTTGGAGGCAGTTTTTATTTCGATGAACTTCGACAATGGCACTACACAAAACAATAAAATGTTGAAATTAAAACATATTGCCCTGGCTAGAATCTAACCATTGGACGATCTTATTGGAACAACTTAGGAGGGCTTTATCCTATACTACATTATCCTATTTGGAAGCATAGGTCTTTTGTACGTCCACCCATTTCTTTAATTGAGGACAACTGGTATTCTCCTGGTCTATCATGATATAGTAGGATGGAATATTATTTTTCAGCCACTTTTCCAGGGCCAGGTATTTTTTTTCTTCCAAAGCCGATTGCGACACTTTATTATAATCATCGCGCAAATTCAGGCGATGAGGCTCAGAACGTGATTTTAAGTAAAGAATGCGAATGCCTTTTTTACCACGCTCATCGGTAAATACAGTTGGCTGCGAATATTCGCCAACTTTTAATTTATCTAACATGGCTACCACATCTTTATCCAGTTCATCTATCTGGTTGTACGAATCGCCGTCCCTGCTTACAATAAAAGGACCGGCATATTTTGCCTGTTCATCTTCACTATATCTTCCGGCAGCGCCATTAAAATCTACGGTTCCTGCAATTAGTTTTGCACGTACTGAATCCAGCTTTGAAATGCCTGCATTAATTTCCGTATCCGTTATAGGCGCCGCACGTAAAATGTGCCGAATAACAGCATCATCACCATTGCGCTGTACCATTTGTATAATATGATAACCAAATTTCGTTTTGATCACATTCGATATTTCGCCTTCCTTCAAACGAAAAGCTGCTGCCATAAAAGTAGGATCCCATTGCTTTTCATTCCGATTGATCTGGTATTGACCACCCTTGTCCTTTGATCCCGGATCTTCAGAATATTTTTGTGCAGCCTGTGCAAATGTGATCAGCTTAGCGTCAATCTGCCTTTTGTAATTGGCTAATTCATCCATTACATATTTCTCCAGGTCATGAGAAGCCTTTGGATATACAACAATTTGCCCGATCTCTACTTCTGATTCAAAAAATGGTAAGCTATCTTTTGGGAAGCGGTCAAAATAGGTTTTCACTTCTGCTGGTGTTATCCTTATAATATCAACGATCTTACGCTGCATGGCCTGGGCCAGCTTATTTTCTTTTACTGACTCCCGTGCATCATCTTTGATCTGGTAAACCGTTTTACCTGCTACCGACTCCAGTGCTTCAGTAGTACCATATTGATTAATAAAATAGCGAACCCTTTGATCCAATTCTGCTTCTACTTCTTCATCTGTTATAGGCAGAGAATCTTTCTGTGCCTGCAGCATTAAAACCTTTGAAACTAAGGCCTGTTCCAGTACAGAACATTCCGCATCCTCGGGCAAAGTGCTTCCCTGGCGTGCGGCATCTGCCAATGCATTATGAATGTCTGATTGTAAAATAATCTTGTCGCCTACAATGCCAACTATTTTATCAGCAACAATTTTCTTTTGCTGCGCAAACGTGGTATAGGTTGTTCCAATAAGAACCAAAAGACAACAAACAAACTTTTTCATATAAATCAAATGTTGCCAAAAATAACTTTTACAAACAAGAATCCCCGCCGGTCAAAGCAGGGATTAACATATATTTTGGGCGAATAGTGAGACGGGGTTCTTTTACTTAAAAGCCAACCCTCCGCTATAGCGTTCTCTTTACTTCCTCTTCTTCATAAGCTTCTACTATATCTCCTACCTTGATGTCGTTATAATTTTTGATCGTTAATCCACATTCCATACCTACCAGCACTTCTTTCACATCATCTTTGAAGCGTTTTAAAGAACCCAATTCAGCACTGCCGCCTGCACTTGGATAAACCACAATACCGTCCCTGATAACGCGGACTTTATTATCACGTTTCATCCTTCCTTCAATTACCTGGCAACCGGCCACTGTTGCTTTATCGAACTTGTACACTTCCTTTATCTCCACATTTGCAACAATTTTTTCCTGGATCTTCGGCTCCAACATTCCTTCCATGGCACTCCTGATCTCGTCAATAGCCGTATAGATGATAGAATAGGTTTTGATTTGTATACCTGCATTCTCGGCAATTCGGTTGGCTTGCAAAGAAGGTCGTACATTAAACCCGATGATTACCGCGTCCGATGCTTCTGCCAATACCACGTCGCTTTCATTGATCTGGCCAACACCCTTGTGAATAACACTTACAAGAATTTCCTGTGTCGATAATTTCTGTAAAGAATCGCTCAAAGCTTCCACTGAACCATCCACGTCACCTTTGATAATCACTTTCAGTTCTTTAAAATTCCCTAAAGCCAGACGGCGCCCAATCTCATCTAAAGTAATATGCTTTTTAGCACGCATCCCTTGTTCGCGAAGAATTTGAGCACGACGGTTGGCTATGTCTTTTGCTTCGGCTTCGTCTTCATAAACTCTGAATGTTTCCCCTGCCTGCGGTGCACCATTTAACCCCAGGATTAATACAGGCGTTGACGGCGGAGCTTTATCCACTCTTTTATTCCTTTCATTCATCATTGCCTTTACACGGCCAAAATTTTGCCCACTCACTACCAAATCACCTGTATTCAATGTTCCATTCTGTACTAAAATAGTAGCTACATAACCACGGCCTTTATCCAATGTTGCTTCAATGATAGTTCCATTGGCCTCGCGGCCAGGATTTGCCTTCAGGTCGAGCAATTCTGCTTCCAGCAATATTTTTTCCAGCAACAAGTCAATATTCAACCCTTGTTTGGCGCTGATCTCCTGGCTTTGGTATTTACCACCCCATGATTCAACCAAAAGATTCATCCCAGCCAATTG
>DAIQPL010000164.1:0-8799 GCA_036787395.1 Flavisolibacter sp.
TGCCTTCTGTAATGTCGATAAAAAAGGTAAACCCTGTTTTTTTCTTCACAACGCCTTTTTGAAAATCAGAACTGTTTAAAGCCAAAGACTGATCTTCCACAACAGCTCTTTTCAATAAAATTTTTATTACAGGCAGATACTTGTTCCAGGTTTGTATATACATAACTTTTTAATTATAGAAAAGGCATGAACTTTTTATGCTTTACTCAAAGGGTTTTTGTTAGAGGAACTTAGCTTTCCGCACATAAACACTCTATTCATTCGGCATTACTTCATTGCCTGTATTGGAAACATAAATAGTTCAAACAATTCAATCAGTGTCACATAGCAAGGTTAAAAGTACTTCAGAGGGAAGAATAATAGCTAAGTTGCTAAGTACTCCTTGTTTTATCAAATGTAAGCTTATTAATCTCTTAAAATGTTATAATATCATCAGAGATATCACTTTCATTTTGTGTTTTGCCGAATTGGCAGGTCAGTCCGGATCGAAGTTTAGCCGGCATTAAAAATATCGTACGACAATTGCCTGTCTTTGCTAATTTTAAAAAAACAAGGCAACATGTTTATCAAAAAGTCGCTCCTTACCTTTCTTATTTCTATCCTTTTGTTTACCGTCCATTCTCAAAAACAAAAAGATTCGGTTTTCACACCTTCCTATGTTCTCAAAATAATGCAAAGAGCAGCCGACTGGCAATTAAACGATTGGACGACAAAAGGCTTTAAAAGAGCTAAGTGGGATTGGACTAATGCTGCGGCGTATACTGGAATTATGGAGTTGGCAAAACTTAGTGCCGATTCCAGTTACATGAATTTCCTGGTGAATATCGGGGACTCGCTTAATTGGAATACAGGCCCCAGGCGCTTCCATGCAGATGACTATTGTATAGCGCAAACGTATGCTAACCTCTATAGAATTTATAAGGATGAAAAAATGATAACGCCCTTCCGGCATCTAGCTGACAGTATTGTAACTCAACCACACGTTGAAGCATTAGAATGGAAGAATCGCATTGCAGAAAGAGAATGGGCCTGGTGCGATGCTCTTTTTATGGGTCCTACCGCATTAGCCTATTTATCTTCTGCTACAGGCGAGCAAAAATATTTAGATATAGCCACAAGACTGTGGTGGAAGACCACAGATTATTTATATGATAAGGACGAACATTTATACTTTAGAGACCAAACTTTTTTTGACAAAAAAGAAAAGAACGGTCAAAAAGTTTTCTGGTCCAGAGGCAATGGCTGGGTGTTAGCAGGCCTGGTAAGAGTATTGGAAAATATGCCTGCCAAACATTCTGAAAGAAAAAAATTCATAAAACTGTACAAAGAAATGGCATCCCGGATTGCAGGTCTTCAGCAAACTGACGGAAGCTGGCATGCATCTCTTCTTGATCCGGCTAGTTATCCCATTAAAGAAACAAGTGGTACCGGATTCTATACCTATTCCATTCTCTGGGGCATCAACAACAAAATCCTGAAAAAGAAAAAATATTTTCCTGTAATAGAAAAAGCGTGGAGGGCTTTAACCGGATCTGTGCACACAGATGGAATGTTAGGGTATGTTCAGGCTATTGGCGCTGCGCCGGGACAAGCGGACAGCAATAGCACCGAAGTATATGGTGTTGGCGCCTTTTTATTGACTGGCGCGGAGCTATACAAATATTTAAATAAGGACTAAGATTTTTCACTAGTATAAAGGATCAACTTAATGTGGATCTGACGGAGCATCCGGGTCCCCTTTGACGCTGTCATTTGCTAAAGTGGTGTCTCTTGTTGATGTACTATCCGGGATTGTTGAAGTATTATTGGCGGAATTGGTACACCCTGTTTCGACCAATATAAAACCAATTGTTATCAGGAAAAACAAATTCTTTTTCATGCTATTGAGTTTAGTATGAATCAAGTTAACACATTTTGACCTGGTCGTTAAGTGTTTTCCTGCCTCACTTTCCTTACCTGACCCTTAGTAATCAATTATCCTTTTTTTCTTTGCGATCTATGGATTCCTCCATCGGTTCTAATTTTTCCCTTGTATCAACAAAGCCTTTTAACTCTGTTAGCTGAGGATCTGTTTTCTGCTGTTTGGAAGGATTTGGCAAATGAGGATCTTGTTTCGTTTTATCAGTATGCTTATCGTTGCTTTGCATAATTTTTAAGAGGGATTTAAATATCTCATCTGTGGTGCATACTAAAACCATTCCATATAGATGAGATGAGGTAATAGCTAAAGAGAGGAAAGCGGAAACAATAAGTTCCCGCTTTATTCTTTGCCCGATATTGAGTAGTTACAGACCTTCTTTTTTATCCATTTTACGGCCAATTACATAACCACCGCCAGCACCAATAACTGCGCCTACCACGGCACCAACAACACGATTCTTTTTATTGATCACCGCACCTGCACCAGCGCCTGCTACACCACCAATCACTGCTCCTTTCACTGCCTTGCTAACGCCTTTTTTCTCTTCTGCTTTAGCTGTTTCAGCTGATTCTGTACTCATTGTTCCACTTTCTGAAGGACTTGAAACAGAACCGCCGGAGCTAGATTCAGGTAAGGAAGGGGTATCGGCCTTAGCCGGAACCGGGGTAGATGTTTTTGGACTAGATGTATGATATACTGTCCGGACCTTTTTTGGCTTTTCAGGAGCTATCATAACTGGTTGTTCAGGATGATTATATTCTTCTACGTCTTTCAATTCATTTTGGATCTTCCAGGACTGAAATTGGGCCAATCCGGCTGTATCCTGGTTGACCGGTACTTGTTGTTCCAAAGCGGTAACCGTTGAAGCTGTGCCTGCTTTTGGCGTGCTGTTACAAGCAGCCATTAAAAACGCGATACTAAGAATGGGTAAAAGTTTTTTCATGTTTTTGAATTTTTAGATTGCTCCGGTGTTCGGAATTAATGTAGTATCAGACTAAAAAAATTCCCGGAAGTTTTTGGAAGGTTTGTTAAATGTTTGTTCAGCAAGAAGTTGAAGGGTTTCTCTCTTGTATCACTCCAGATTATATGTCAAACGACCACTGCAACACTAAAATATCTGGTGCTGAACTTTCATCACTTTATAGTATTTTCCTTATAAATTGTTACTATGAGTCACTCATTCTCCCGCCGCCAGATGATTAAATCAGGTGTGCTTGCTGCAATAGGAAGCACAATAACAAGCAATAACTCTTCAGCTGCTTCATCAAATAATATAAGCGGGATATCCACTGATAAAGATTCGTGGCAGGAGTTTAAAATAGGAATAGCTTCTTATACATTCCGGAAATTGAGCCTTGACGACACCATTAAAGCACTGCAGCGGCTTAACCTCAGCTATATTTCTATCAAAGACTTTCATCTAGCACTGACAAGCAATAAAGAGGAAAGACAGTTGGCTGTTCAAAAAATGAAAGCGGCCGGTATAACGCCTTTGAGCTGTGGAAATATTACGATGGAAAATGATGAAGCTAATATCAGGACGGCTTTTGAATACGCTAAAGATTGTGGTATCCCTACCATTGTATGCAGTCCACATCCCGATTCATTGTTCCTGCTTGATAAGATGGTAAAGGAATACAATATCAAACTCGCAATTCATAATCATGGGCCAGAGGATAAACGCTTTCCTTCCCCATATGATGTATGGAAGACAGTGCAAGGCTTTGATAAACGTATAGGACTTTGTATTGATGTAGGGCATACAGCCCGGGCAAAAGTAAATCCTGCTGAAGCCATCAGTAAATGCAAGGATCGTTTGTATGACCTGCATTTTAAGGACATTGATAGTTTAGAGCCAAACGGCAAAACTATCCAAGCCGGCAGAGGCGTGCTTGATCTTCCATCGATTCTACTTTCCTTACAAAAAATTGAATACGGTTATCTATTAAGTATAGAATATGAAGGGTCTGAAAACGATCCACTACCAGCAGTAGCAGAAACGCTTGGATACACAAAAGGATTTTTGGCGGCAAGCGACGGTAAGAAAAAGTCAAATAAATCTTTTTAGGCAAATCTTGTCGAAATAGTATTAGTAAAGGACCTCAGGTTAATATCGATGCTGGTCTTCTGGATTCGAGTGGTTACTACACTGTTGAGGTTGAAGCCAAATGGCTTGCAAGCCATTTCCATGAAAGATGTGATTGGCCAAATCAGCGTAACTTTATAGTACTAAATTTTAGGTGATGAATCAGCATATTATTTCGCGGGTCGCCATCTTCATTTTAGCTATTGTAATGTTTGTTTTTGGAATCCAACACTTTCTTCATCCCTATGACTTATTGGTGAAAGTACCCGATTTTTTACCCGGCGGTATGGCATGGGTTTATATAGTTGGAACGGCATTTATATTAGCAGCACTTTCTTTTATGACCAACATTTGGGTGAAGACCGCTGCTTACCTTTTGGCCCTGTTGCTTTTCGTGTTTGTGCTCACTATCCATTTACCCAACTATATGGATACAGCCGATGCCACCTACCGGCAAACTGCTTTGTACAATTTGCTCAAGGACTCTGCTCTTGCGGCGTTTGCCTTGTACATCGCCAGCAATGCAAGGCACCAACGGATCCTGGAAGAAACAGATGTGAAAGAGGAGGAAGAACTGGAAGTGTTAGAAAAATAGCTACGAAGAAAAGATTTAAGGAGATAACGGATGTGGCAGGAACTTTGTCGATATAGGTTTCTGCTATACTATTTGTTTGCTTATTAAATTGCTTTAAACTTTGCTACGATCCCGGACCTATTAATAAAAAAAATGTGAATGGTGTTTGTAAAGTAAAAATTTAGCCGTTTTGTCTCTGCACTAATCTACAGGCACTACACCATTTTCCTTCCGTTGGATGCCTAGTAATTCTTTTGCTCTTGCATGTACCTGCTCCAGTCGTTTATAGTCGACAGAATAAAAAATAAACTTTCCCTGTCTTTCTGCTTTTACAAACCCCGCATTTCTTAAAATCGCCAGGTGTTGCGAGGCTACTGCCTGCTCTAGTTTTAAACTAACATAAATAGGAGTTACCGTGATAGAGCCTTTACTGTGAATAAACCGTAGGATCTCCTGGCGAAGGCCATGATTAATGGCTCTCAATATTAAAGCGCCCTTTCTAACAGGAAGAGCTTCAATAACCAGTTCTGATGGCTTGGATGGTTTCATTAAGTAATTGTTTGTAGGAAAAAAACGCGATATAGGGAAGGAGATTCAATATAGTGCCTGTAAAAGACAAATGCAAGCATCTACCTGTATGTGTAAAAAAATAACTCAATGGTAGATTTCTTTTCATCTTTTACAAAACAAATACGTCAACAATAATGCTTGATTTTTTAAAACAGCCATGGTCCTGGAATATTGTTTGTAAAATTAGCCTACAACTTTAAGCTCCGTACGTTTCATTTTTAAATGTATCACACCAACTATAATAGCTGCTTCAGCTAGTACCTTAGCCCTTTTCAAGCGAATAAGAAATGGCTCAGGCTTCTGTCGAATCAAAATATACGTTGAAGTTTTGGCTTTTATGCGCCAGTTCCTTTTTATTTTCTTCCAGTTTCAATATGCTCATCCCCGAACTTCCTGCTTATTTAAGCAGTTTAGGTGGAACCGCCTATAAGGGATACATCATTGCACTGTTTACGCTTACAGCTGGTATATCCCGTCCATTTAGTGGAAGGCTTACTGACACTATTGGCCGGGTGCCTGTTATGGCCATTGGGTCTCTTGTTTGTTTTGTATGCGGGTTTTTGTATCCTGTTTTGAGTACGGTCAGCGGTTTTTTATTCATTCGTTTGATTCATGGTTTTTCTACCGGTTTTAAGCCAACTGCTACAGCGGCTTACATTGCGGACATTATTCCGTCTTACAGGTGGGGTGAAGCAATGGGTATTCATGGCCTTTGCTTCAGCACAGGTCTGGCTATTGGACCGGCTATTGGAAGCTTTATTACTACTCGTTATTCAATTGATATCTTGTTTTATGCTTCTTCCGCTTTTGCACTTCTTTCCATTATTATTTTGTTGAACTTGAAAGAAACGCATGCACAGAAAGAACGTTTTCATTTTGCATTATTAAAACTAAGAACTAAGGACATCATTGAGCCTTTAGTGATGCCAGCGGCTACTGTTACTTTTTTAGGATATGTTAGCTATGGTGCTGTGTTAACACTAATTCCTGATTGGAGTGAGCACCTTGGTGTTACAAACAAAGGCCTTTTTTTTATTGTTTTCACCGTGTCTTCGTTGCTGGTGCGTCTGGTAGCGGGTAGGGTTTCAGACAGGAAAGGAAGGATTTATGTGTTAAGGATAGCTCTCTTTCTCATTGCTCTATCTGTAGCCATATTAGGATGGGCTAAATCAGTAAGCACTCTTATGACGGGTGCTTTTCTATATGGAATAGGAACAGGGCTTTTTTCTCCTTCCTCTTCAGCCTGGACAGCAGACCTGAGCGATGAAGAACACCGTGGCAGGGCCATGGCTACTATGTATATTGCCCTTGAAGCGGGCATTGGATTGGGAGCTCTCTTGGCCGGGTGGATATTTCGTGATCATTTTAATAGAGTTCCATTTATACTTTATGGCGCTGCGCTTGTAGCAGCTTTTGGAGTGATTTATTTGCTAAGGAAGCCAAGTCAAAAGCATGAATAAACCTATTGTTGTAGCGATAAGAAAATTTTACTAAAAAAATTAGCTATGTAGAGCTTTTTGGTTTGGTCTTTGTTTTGCTATTGAAAAGCAGTTATGAAAAAAGAACAACAAGGAAACAGATCAAATAACTTTTCTGAAGAAAAAACAAATACTGTTAAAAATCCTGATGAATGGACAACGGGCGATGAAGAAATGACAGGGGCCCAACGTTCCTATTTAAAAACACTTTCCGACGAAGCAGGTGAAGAAACAAATGAAGGTCTTTCCAAGGCACAAGCTTCTAAAAAGATTGAAGAGCTGCAGCAAAAAACAGGCAGAGGAAAAGATCATTAACAATAATACTTGAATATGGTGCGAATGATAGTCGCACCATTTTTATTTCAGCTCATCTATCTTGTATAGGTGTGAAAAGAGCAATAAAAAGAGCCAGATCTACTGGTTTTGCTTGCCAATTTTTTCTTCCAGAAAGATGCTATAACAATGCTTAGTCTTTCTTTTTCTGTAGCCGTTCGATAATCACTAAATTTATAGATACCAAAACCATTATCATGCAAACTGTCTTACAACCCATCCAACAAAAGGAAAGAACAGTTATTGTTGATATTCTCCGGGGCTGGGCCCTACTGGGTGTTGTACTTATGAATTATGTAGACCACTATTACCTTGGACTTGACTTCAAAACGTTCAAACCTTCACTGGCTACTAACATAATGATGACCGCCGGCAACATCATTTTCGCTGCAAAATCATGGACCTTACTTAGCTTTTTATTTGGCTACGGCTTTGCGGTATTGTTACAAAACCTGAAGGCCAAAAGCATGAATCCATATGCATTTTTTTCAAGAAGAATGTTTTGGTTGCTGGTTCTGGCCGCAGTGAACAGTGCTTTTTTCTTTGGTGATATTTTAAAAGATTATGCTGTCATGGGAATGGTGCTTTTATTGTTATCAGCGTTTCGTGCCAGAACCACCTTTATTATCAGTCTTTCCCTTTTTCTACTTGTACCTGCTGTAAGTGCCTGGATAGTAAGCCTTAAAATCCCCGGAGGACTTGCTTTAATGGAAGGAGATATGCACTTGTTTGCAAGCTCTAATCTTTTAGACGTTTTATGGTTTGGTTGGTTGGGAACCTATAAATATGAGTTTCTAAGTCCTTCCTATTTAGTTACTGTACATGTAATAATGATGGGTTGTTTTTTGTTGGGCGTTTCTGCACAAAAAATTAATTTTTTTAACCGGCTGAAGGAAAACAAAAAAAGCTTGAAAAAGATTTTCTGGCTTAGCCTGGCATCAGCTATATTCTTGATGTGCCTTTATATGTTGACAAATGCCATGAAATGGACCTGGTTTCGATATTATAATCCTATGTACTTGTTTCTTCTTTCAGAAATGGTCTTTATTGCTTCTGCACTTTCATGGCTTTTTATAGCAGGAAAATTGAAGCGCTTCTTTAACTCTATGCAGGTTATAGGCAAAATGACACTCACAAATTACATGACGCAAAATGTTCTTGCCGTCCTGTTGTTTTCAGGGTTTGGACTAGGTCTTAGTTTAGGCGGCAGAATTCATTATGGTTATTATCTTTTGTTTGCTTTTACTATTTACGTAATACAAGTCTATTTCAGCCGGTGGTGGTTAAAGCGCTATCATTACGGACCTGTTGAATGGATATGGCGCCAGCTAAGCTATGCCAAACGTCTTCCTGTAAAAAAAGTAAAAGAACAAGAACCGCTGATAGAAACTGTGCATGCACCGGGGATTGTTGTATAATCAACCAAAGCATCGTCATAAAATCTACAAGTGTTACTGGTAATTTTACCTGGCCTTAAATAGGGATCCTTCATATAAAGTGCTGGATATTGTCTATTGCAATCATATAGCTGGCCGACTACTTTTACATCAGAAGTTGATTGATAGTTATATCAATCATTCCAATCCTAAGAAAAACAATTTTGATCCAGCAATCCTGAGAAAAACCAACCAAAAAATCCAATATCAGTCAACTTCTTTTTATCCTTTTGAAAGACACCAATATCCATTAAACCCTTTTGTCCTGATATCCTTTTTGAAATCTAAGATCCAAATCCTGGTTAAACAAAATCGCAGGCGTCCAATACCTTCGAGTAAACTAAAAAAAATTAAACCGACGACCTGAAATAACTGATCTCCTCCAAAAGAGGAGATTTTTT
>DAIQPL010000432.1:0-2878 GCA_036787395.1 Flavisolibacter sp.
TGCTCCTGTGCCAACGGCGCCGGTAGCGACTGCTTTGCCATCGGCTACACCATCTGGTTCAAGTGCAGCTTCCAGCCGGGTTCCGGTTAACGTCACTCCTTCTGTGTCTACTGCTTTAAATCCTGCTCATGGCCAACCCGGACACAGGTGTGACATAGCAGTAGGAGCTCCATTAAATTCGCCTCCCCCAGATTCAGCAAATACAAATAAGCAAGTAGTTAACCAAACAAATAGTTCTATCCCGGCAAAACCGCCAAAGTTAAATCCCACGCACGGTCAGCCATTTCATCGCTGCGATATCGCTGTTGGAGCGCCGCTTAACTCGGCACCACCGGCAACCTCGGGCACTACAAAGGCATCTTCGACGCCGACCGTTACAAACACTATTGCAACTGCAGACTCTGCGCAAATACAAACAGCTTTTGCAGCTGACAGTAATACCACTAACGGCACCACCGGTCGGTTGAACCCAGCTCATGGCCAACCTGGTCACGACTGCACAATTGCAGTAGGTAAACCTTTAAAACAATAATGGGTTTGGTGGCAAGCGTTAACAGCGTTGCTTAAACTAATTACATTAAAAACGCCAATTCCTGCTATTATTCAGGTAGCTTGTAATTTCTGAGCTTAAAGGGGTTATGTCGGCAGGAAAAACTCTTAATAACTTTCCATTTTCATCCAGAAGAAACTTTGTAAAACTTGATTTAATAGGATCTTCAATCCCCTGCTTTTTTGCTTCTTCAATTAGATAGGAAAATATAGGATGACGCATGGTGCCAATAACGGAGACGGCTTCAGTCATTGGAAAGCTGACACCATAGTTGGTTTTGGCAAAGTACATAATCTCTTTATTGGATTTAAATTCCTGGTTCCCAAAATCATTCCCGGCAGGAAAACCAATAACTACCAATTTTGCTTTGTACGATGTATATAACAACTGCAAACCTTCAAACTGATAGGTATGCTCAGACTTTGATGCTGTGTTTACAATCAAAATCTTTTTCCCTTTAAAGTTGGCAAGGTTAATCTGGCTGTCTTCTTCTACTGCCTTTACTTTAAAGTCATAAATAGAATTATCGAACAAAAAAATGCTAAGTAGGGAACTAAGTAAAATTGTTTTCATAGCCTGGGTAGTTAGGGATTACAGTGGAGTCAAAAATAATAATTCAATCCAGAATCCCTATATGGATAAACTACGGTTATAGCGTTAGGATTTTTCCTATAAGTTCAACAGAAAAATGAAGGTTATGTTCAAGTGAAGGCCATAGTTTTTGGTTACTTCTGGTTACTTCTTTCAATAGCCCTATCCAGTGACCAGGGACCGCTACCAATGATCAAAAAATAAACCAGCAAGAGTAATACTAAAATGGTAAGAAACAATTCGGAAAATGGCCTCATCATATCAGAAGAGAAGTTGATAAATATGATGGCTCCAAGCAAAATTGGAATTTGTATGGCACAGGCAAAACGGGTAAGCAAACCTACGGCTAAGAGAAAACCGCCAAGTATGTGAGCAAAAACAATATAATGTCCTATAAGGATCATCATAAAAGAACTGAATGGAATATTATCGTTCATAAGGCCCATAACAACACTCATGTTCGTTGCAAACTCAATTCCTTTCAGACAAAGAAAAACACCTAACGCTATACGTAAAAGATCCAACCATTTAGGATGATGATGATCGCCCCAATGTTCAAGTCGTTGTACAATGTTCATATAGCAAAGTTTTAAGTTGGTAAATAAAGAACTGTAACAAAGCTAAGGTTATTCTATGTGCCAGCCCCAAAACCGATCTCTACTGCTAATATAATTTACGAATAATAAATGACGACCGTCAGGATTGTCACCCTACCTGTTTTTGGTTTAAAAAATTTCCACCTGGGGGTTTGTATTTTATGAAGGTTTAATGTCATTGAACTGATCTTCAAATTTTTTTCTTAACTCTTCGGGATGTTGTATATGATGTTGTGCGTCTTTATTCTTCAAAATCTTCCAAAGCTGTATTGTTGCTGTCAGGGCAAAAATTCCACCTATCACCCAATTAAGTATGTTTTGGTTATTGCTGATTTGTTCAGCTATTAATCTTCCACCAAAAATAAACACACAATTGCCAAGCAAAGTTCCTAGCCCAATACCAATAATGTAGATATTATAGTGGCTGTTTTCGGGCAACAGTATTTTTTTGGTAAATAAAACGGTACTCCATCCAAACCAGAATGGTATTTGTACCGGGTTGAGAGCACTCATCATAAGTCCCAGTAAAAAAGGATGCAGGGAACTGGTTAAAATGGGGTTTTCTTTTATGCTGTGGTGAAGAGCAGCATAAAAGGAAGCAATAGCTAAAGCCAGAACAATAAAGAACGTGACCCATTCCAAAGCCTTCAATATTTTTTGCTGTTTACGTATCCAATCCATAGCCACCAAAGACAGCCGTACGTAAACTACTTCTGCCGATAAAGATCCTATAGAAAAATAAAGAGCCTGTATAACACCGCTGCTGATGGCTATTTGCATAGCAGCTATGTTTAGGCTGCCTAAAGGCAAAGAACCTAAAAAGCTAATGAACAAACCAGTAAAACAAGCACGCAACAAACTTTGCATTCAACATTTGTGAGGCCCGAAAATACCATTTATCTAAATCAGTATTTCCCTGTCATACCGCTCTAAAACTTTCAAGTGTTTTTTGGCATCTCTCAAAAAATGCCAGCCTTTTTTAAATGACCAATAGGGTACGCCATTCTTATGGTTATACCGTGAGATTTCATAAAGCACTTTCCAATGCATAACAAACTCTTTGTTCGCTTCGAGCAAACTATACCCGGCATTGTAAACATGATTGGGTTCGGCACCGGCGCCATTAAATTCCAGTATACTG
>DAIQPL010000433.1:0-2878 GCA_036787395.1 Flavisolibacter sp.
ATTTCCGCAGGATGAAATCAACTCAAATCCATTAGTAGAACAAAATCCTTTGTAGAATATACATCAGAGAATATCTTAAAGGCTGCCTCTTATGGCAGCCTTTAAGATTTATAGGCGATAGATATTGTCTTCAACTACTTCCCGCGACTATTTTCGATGCGCTAAATAGTTTAATGGAATGCTTTTAGGCTTTGAATTTTGTGTTTCATGTTATCAAATCAACGTATCCGGTTAATGTACTCTATACACCGGTTGAAGTCATTTTGTTATTGGTTCACGTAACGAGATAAAGGGTTGGAAATAATTTGTATTTTTTTTGATAATTACTTTTAACGCTTCACATTTAAATTTTCACGTTTCACATATTCAGTGCAATTCACTTGAAGCAAATCTCATCAACTTGTGGTCTTTCTAACAAAACACATATCGCTGATGAGAAAATTAATCTTCCTGAGCCTGGGGCTTATATTGTTTTGCCACCAGCTAATAGCGCAATCCAGAAATATCACCGGAAAGGTTACTGATGAGAGAGGTATTGGGATATCCGGCGCATCGGTACTAATTAAAGGAACGACTAATGGTACCGTTACTGCAGTGGACGGGTCCTTTACGCTTTCTGTTCCATCCAGCGCCCAAACAATTGTTGTTTCTTATATTGGAATGAGTCAAAGGGAAATTAGTCTTACTAATGCCAACGCTTACAACTTAAGTTTATCTGCGTCTGCCCGGCCCGACATGGAAGACCTGGTAGTAGTTGCTTATGGGCAACAGCAGAAAAGAGCCATCACCGGCTCCATAAGTACCGTGACGGCTGAAAAGATTCAGCGTCAACAGGTGGTGTCTGCTACTTCAGCCTTACAAGGTTTAGCGCCGGGAGTATTGGTTATAAATACTACGGGTCAGCCTGGTGACAATCCCACTATACGCATCCGGGGCATAGGCTCCTATCTGGCAAGTGCAGACCCGTTAGTGGTTGTGGATGGAACTCCTTTCAACGGAAATCTAAATACCATTAACCCAAACGATATTGAAAGCATTAATGTTTTGAAGGATGCAACTGCCACCTCTTTATATGGTTCCAGGGCGGCAAACGGTGTTTTATTAATCACCACTAAACAAGGTAAAAGAGGAAAGGCGGCAGAAATAAATGTATATAGTTCATATGGTATAGTATCAAGGGCACTTAATGAATATCCTTACGTTACGTCTGAACAATATATGCGACTGGCCTGGGAAGCCCAAAAAAATGCTGCCATCACCGCTAAACTACCGAACCCGGGGGAGTTTGCTACCAACAATTTTATCACGGGCGCCAATGGTCTTCAGTATAATCCTTTTAACGTCGCTAACCCAATTGATACCAATGGAAATTTAAAAGCCGGCGCTGAATTGTTATGGAACACAGACTGGAATAAGGAGCTTGGTGAAGACAACTCGATTAGAAAGAATGTTGGCGTAGGTGTTTCTGGAGGAAGCGATAAGTTGAGATATTATTTTTCCGGGGACTACTTACAGCAGAACGGATATGTTATCAATTCTGATTTTAAAAGAATAACAGCGAGGTTGAATACAGAGTTCGATCTGCGTGATTGGCTAACCACTGGTCTGAATATGACTGTTTCCAGTTCTAATCAAAATTATCCAACACAGGCCGGAACCGCTTTTAGAAATGCAATAGGATTTGCCAGAGGAATTTCTTCCATATATCCTCTTTATATGAGAAATGACAAGGGTGAATTGATACTGGATGGATTAGGTAACCCGCAATATGATTTTGGGAATTCAATTCCAGGTCGGACGCTGAATCACAACAGACCTGCCGCTAAAACCTTTAATGCAGTAGCTGTTCAGGTTTTAGACAAAATTTTAAATGACCGTTTGCAAACATCCATGTCCACCTTTGGAGAAGTAAAGTTTACGGATTATCTAAAATTCAGATCTAATATTGGTGTTGACCGGTATGTATTATCTGCACTTACTTATAATAATCCGTTATACGGTGATGCGGCACCTGTAAAGGGCCGTGTAACGAGAAGGAGAGATTTAATAACCTCTTATACGTGGACCAATTCTTTAAACTTCCAAAAATCCTTCGGCAGTCACAACATAGGAGCTATGGTAAGTTCAGAAGCCTATGACTATAAACAGGAAAACTTATCTGCGACAAGGATCACATTTCCTGCACCCGGTATTTATGAAATAACAGCAGGTGCAATAGCTGAAGGATCAACTTCATCTACCAATAGACATCGAATTGAAAGTTACCTCGGGCGGCTTACCTATAGCTTTAATAACAAATATTTTTTAGAAGGAACTTTAAGACGCGACGGATCTTCGAGGTTTAATCTAGACAAAAGATGGGGAACTTTTTATTCAGTAGGAGGGTCGTGGGTAATCAGCGGAGAAAATTTTATGTCAAACGTCAGTGCTGTTAATTTGTTGAAATTACGTGCCTCCTATGGCGAAGTAGGAAATGAGGCGATTCTTTTTACGGGAACAACTACACCCAACTATTTTCCTTACCTCTCTGATTTTTCAACGGGCTGGAATGACCTGGCAAATCCAGGCGTTGTGTTAACGTCAGTAACTAACAAAGATGTAACCTGGGAAAAGTTAGGAACTTACAATGTCGGGCTGGATTTTGCCCTTCTCAAAAACAGGCTAAGCGGATCGGTGGAATATTTCTACAAGAATACATTTGATCTTCTTTTTGCAAGACCTATGCCACCGTCAACTGGTTTTACTACTGTTGATGAAAACATAGGGAAAATGACAAACAGGGGTATTGAGGTTGTACTTAATTCTAAAAACATCAATAACAAAGATTTCACCTGGGAGACGAACTTTAATATTGGAACAGTAACAAATAAGGTGACAC
>DAIQPL010000434.1:0-2876 GCA_036787395.1 Flavisolibacter sp.
CGGAATTTGGCTGCAAGCCAACCATTCTGCCAGGTCGCTTTTTGTACAAAAGTGCGGGTACCACTAATATTTTTAATGATAGCCCTCTCTCTTTGCTCCAGCGATAAACTGATAGTAGGTTTGATGCGCACGGTAACTGAATCATGTGAAGGAATAGCAGTACTCAAAAAATTATGAACAGGTGATACGGCATTTGACGCGCTGCTTTCAATATTTGAATAACTGATAGAAACGGTGTCATAAATAGTTGCTTCAGTAGTAAACAGTTCAAAATCATTTTCTTCAAAAACATTGATATTATTCGGAAGGAACCTTTGTGTGTCCGGTGAAATATTTGGTTTATTTAAACCGGCATCGTATTGTACATCAAACTTAATTCTCGAAGAATTTCCCTTTGCATCCAGTACCTCAATAATGACAGCATGGATTTCGCTGTCTGCCAAATAAATAATACCGTCACCGTTAAATAAATTATAGGCAACCGGTGCTGCCCCTGGTAACGGGCTTATATGTTGTACGTTTCCACCGCCTCTTATTTTGTATGGAAGGTCTAATTGTGCATTAATATATCTTGTTTCATCATATCCAATTTTATCCAGCAAAAATTCTGAAATCCTTTGCCCGTCTACAGTAATCCTGGCACTGTAAATTCCGTTTGCATTTGGTGTGCCGCTAAAACGGTCAACGGCACCAATGGCAAAACTGATCTTATCTGAACCAACTTTTATAGAATTAGAAATTATGGTGTAATGACTTCCTGATCTTTTTAAGGCTAGTAACTGGGGCGATTGAGCATAGGTGCTTTTATTCCTGTCGTACATTGCTAACCGTGTAATAGCAGGAGGTACGGCATCAGGTATAGGGAAATTAAAGAGCAAGGGATTCAAACACTTTTCTGTTCGGGTATCTCTTATTTCAAAATGAACATGCGGCCCTTCCGAACCGCCTGTACTCCCGCTCAAACCAATAAGCTCTCCTTTTTTTACGGGAAATAAATTTGACGGTATTGCAAGGTTCACCATCCAGGATTCCAGTATATACTGTTGACTTTTTACATACGCTGCCAGGGCCGGGTAAAAGGAATTCAGATGTGCATATAAAGTAGTGTAGCCATTAGGATGGTCAATATAAATAGCCTGTCCAAATCCACCTGGTTCTACTACAACCCTGGAAATATAACCTTCAGCAGCAGCATATACAGGCAGGTTCACTTTCTGCTGTGTACGAATATCCAGTCCCATATGCCAATGATTGGTACGTATTTCCCCAAAATTGGCTACGAGTTGCATAGGAATGGCTAAAGGATTCCTGAAATAATTTTGCGGGTAAGTTTGAGCCTGGCAGTAAAGAAAAAGGTTAAACCAAACGTAAAGGGTCAAAAATCTTCTAAACATCATTGGCCATTTAAAGGGTCGAATGCACATCCAATCTTATTCCAGATTAAGCTGGGCATAAAATTGGTAACTTAATAGAGTAATAAAAAATTTATTCAAATTAAATCTCAATGTATGAGCGTAAATAATAAACACCTCGCCACTTTCCTGTTAGGGGCTGCAGCGGCCTTTGGTGCCTATAAATACACAAAACTGACTGACGAAGAAAAAGAAAAATTGGCTAATGATATAAAGGACAAGGCAAATAAGTTGAAGAAATCAGCTGTTGATGCCGAAGACCAGGCTATGGAATACTTTAATGAACTAAAGACCAAAGGTGCCGATGCTATGAAAGAATATATGCCTAAGGTGGAAGAATTTTTTGAAAACCTGTTCAAAGGTGGAAGTAAAACCACAAATACGACCACAACAGAAACCACTTCTGCCAATTAGGGCATGTTTCCTTATTATTTTAATTGCGGTATGATATTTTATGGATTATTATCCAGTATTTCTTAATCATAAAATTTATGTTATGACACGTAAACCAGGAATTGGTTCATTATTATTACTAGGCGCAGCCGCCTTTGGTGCGTATAAATATTCTAAAATGTCTGATCAGCAAAAGAAAGACATAGTGGACAAAGGCAAGAAATTGATGAACGATAATTTGGGTGGCCTTGGCAACATGTTTGGGAAAAAATCACCTACTTCCGCCAATGGAACAACAGTAAGTTAGTTTCATCAACAGGCTGTTAATAGTCTAAATTCATTGTTAGGCAAACCTCAATTACCTTAGTTTTGCAACCCGGGCAATAGCCCGGTTTTTTTATATCCATAATTCAGGTTCACGAGTCACCAGTTCACAGGTTGTGTTTGCAACTCCGAAACAGTGAACCGTAAACTTGCGAACCTGTAAACTTTAAAAATAAATGCCAAAAGATACTTCTATAAAATCGGTTTTAATTATTGGTTCAGGACCCATTGTTATTGGACAGGCTTGTGAATTTGATTACTCCGGAACCCAGGCTGCACGTAGTTTGCGGGAAGAAGGGATTGAAGTGATTCTTATTAATAGTAACCCCGCTACTATTATGACAGATCCAATGATGGCTGATAGAGTATACCTTTTACCACTAACGGTAGAAAGCATTGAACAGATTCTGGAAGAAAATAAAATTGACGCTGTATTGCCAACTATGGGCGGGCAAACAGCATTGAACCTGGCCAAGGAAGCAGAAGACCTCGGCATTTGGGAAAAGTATGGTGTACGCCTGGTAGGTGTAGACATTAAGGCTATCGATAAAGCAGAAGACCGTGAAAAGTTCCGTAAGTGGATGATTGAATTAAAGGTGCCGGTAGCTAATGCCAGAACTGCTAACTCCTGGTTAGAGGGTAAAGAATTTGCGCAGGAGATAGGATTCCCACTGGTTATTCGACCATCATTTACATTGGGTGGAACAGGTGGTGGCTTTGTTCATGGTCCTGAAGATTTAGATGAGG
>DAIQPL010000165.1:0-8764 GCA_036787395.1 Flavisolibacter sp.
CCTTTTGCTTTTACATCTTTTGTAATACCATGAATGGTTAGCTTACCACTTACTTCGGCCGGATACGAACCATCGTTTGTATAGGTGATAGTTGAATTATTTGTTATTGAACCCTTGAATTCACCCTTTGGATATTTATTACTTTCCACATAGTTCTCGTTAAAATGTTCCTGCATCAGGGCTTTGGGAAATTCAAATCCTTTCATGAGTACAGAGAATTGTACCGCACCGGTTTTAGTATCCAATATAGCAGCTACTGTTTTGTTCCTGGCGTCAATATCTTCCATTCTGGATTTAGAGGAGAAGTCTATTTTGCCTGTCTTGGTAAAATATTTGTCCTGCGCTTGAGAGACGACAGTTATTACTAGCAATCCAATAGCAATAAGAGATTTTTTCAACATGGTGTTTTTGTTTAGAGTATGATTATTTTTTATTTTCTATTACGGAACGGCTCAATATTACATCTGTACCAAACATTTCTTCAGTTCTACCGCCAGTACATATCCCTTTTATGGTAAGCCGATCACCCTCCCTAATAACTTTATATTCATCTGCATAAGTAGAATCCATACTGCACTGTACGGAAGACATCTGCCCCGATTCTCCTAAAGCGATGACCACCGGGTTCCCATTGGTATCGATAGCTTTTACATTTCCAGTTACAGCCACCAATTTATCAATGAACTGTTTATTAGCAGACGCCGAATCCTTTTCAAAAGCTGCAATTAACGACGTAACGTCGGTGTTAACGTCTGCCTTGGCGTTTTTGAGATCTTTATTTGTCCTGTTATATTCTTTGTAGGTATAAAACCCTCCTGCCGCAATAATCACAATCAGCGTAAAAAGAAAAATTTTTTTCATGTAGAATGGTTTGCCCCTCAAATGTTTAATTGTTAACTCAAAACTATCGTCGCTTTAACAGAACTACTTTTTATTAACGTCAATTCTTTCCTAAAAGTTTAGTTGTTAGGAGCGCCGGCATTAACCCAGGCCGTTACCTTGTCAATATCACACTGGTTCATTTTGCCCGCATTTTTAGGCATAGCGCTGTAGCCAGGCGAATGATTAATAGCTCCCAACAGTCGGCCGTCAGTCACTTTGGCTTTTACACTATTATAGTCGCTTAGTTTAAATCCGGCCGGAGGATTTGTTCCACCATGACAACTGGAGGAAAGGCAGCCGTGAGAATTAATGATGCCGGTTATAGTAGAAGAATAAGTTACGTTAGACGTATGGCAACTAAGGTCTTGCTCTACGTCATAGCGGCAACTTAAAATGAATAAGCTACAAATGGTAAAGGTTATTAAGACATATTTTTTCATATGATGCTTTAGTGCTTTTACAAGTAACTTTTATTTTTTCCATCCTAAAGGAGGCAGTAAATAAAAGACCCCGACATGGGGTCAATTAAGAAACGAGATTGTAAAGTAAATAGTTGCCTTAGATTTATTGAACAGTCGATCCATTGTGCGTGGCCGCATCGGGATTTACCAAAATGAGTTTACCATCAGGCTGTTCTGCGGTTAAAATCATTCCCTGGCTTTCAATGCCCCTCATTTTTCGCGGGGCCAGGTTAGCTACTACTATAACCTGCTTATCTACAAGGGACTCAGGAGCAAAATGCTGAGCTATACCCGAAACTATGATTCTAGTTTCAAAGCCAAGGTCTACCTGCAGTTTTAACAATTTGTCTGCTTTCTCAACTTTCTCCGCAGAAATGATGGTGCCTATACGTAAATCAAGCTTTGCAAAATCATCGTAAGCTATCTCTGGCCCCAGAACAGGAACTTCCGATCGGTTTTGTTCAACGGTATTATTATTCACACTAGCAGACGGCTTATTTTCTAGCTTTGATCTTTCCAATCCTTCTTTTAATTTTTCTACCTGGTATTGCACTTCGCTATCCTCAACTTTTCGAAACAATAATTCAGGTGCCCTCAGAGAATAGCCAACACTTAGCAATTTTGTTTTACCTGCATTTTCCCATTCCAGCATTTTATCAACCACCTTCATCATCTGGCACATTTTAGTAGCCGTATTAGGCAAGAACGGATTAATATAGATAGCGAGGTTGGCACAAAGCTGTAAGCAAATGTGAAGGCAATTATCAATTTGTAGCTGCGCCTCATCTGTTATGGTTCCATCTTCTTTAATTTGATTTGCTTTTTTCCAGGGTTCCTTTTTCTGCAAATACTTATTGGCGCTATCGGAAAGCATAATTACTTCAAACAGTGCATCCCTGAACTTGTATTGCTCTATTAAATCCTCAACTTTGTTTTTCGAAGATTTAATTGCTTCCATCATAAAGCGATCATCGTCATCAACTATATCATTATGAAACTTTGGAACTTTTCCACCCGTGAGTTTATGCATTAGCACAAAAGCCCTGTTTACAAAGTTTCCAAACTTTCCAACCAGTTCACTATTTATTGCATCCTGGAAACCTTTCCACGTAAACTCGCTGTCCTTGGTTTCCGGCAAAATAGTAGTTAAGTAATAGCGTAAAGCATCTACCATTTGCGGACCGCCATTTTCCTTTTTTATAAAATCATCGATATAATCCTGTATCTCAAGTTTCCAATTACGGCTGGTGCTCATTTTGTCGCCTTCCAGGTTCATGAATTCATTGGCGGGAACGTTTTCAGGGACAACAAATCCATGCAAGTGCAGCATCACAGGAAAAATAATGCAGTGAAAAACAATATTGTCCTTTCCAACAAAATGTACAAGCTTGGTGTCCTTATCGAGCCAGTAGGGTTTCCAGTCATTGCCGGTATTGAGCGCCCATTGTTTGGTAGCACTGATATATCCAATAGGCGCATCAAACCATACATACAATACTTTTCCAGAGCCTTCCCACTCCTGACCTTCGGGGAGGCCGCGAGGGGCTGGAACTTTTACACCCCAATCCAGGTCGCGGGTTACCGCCCTCGGTTGCAGGCCTGCATCAATCCAACTTTTACACTGGCCCAATACATTTGTTTTCCAATCTTTTTGGTGCTCATTTAAAATCCAGTTGCGCAACCAGCCTTCATGTTTATTCAAAGGCAGGTACCAGTGTTTGGTCAGTCGTTTTACTGGCGGTTTCCCACTCAGTGTACTTACAGGATTAATTAATTCATCAGGGCTCAACGCCGTGCCGCATCTCTCACACTGGTCTCCAAAAGCTCCTTCAAACCCACAATTGGGACAAGTGCCTTTTATATATCTGTCCGCTAAAAACGTTTGGGCTTCTTCATCATAATATTGTTCTGTTTCTTTTATTTCCAATTCATCCCTGTCATTCAGGTAAGTAAAAAACTCCTGTGTTGTTTCATGATGAATAGGATTGGAAGTGCGGTCATAAATATCAAATGATATAGAAAGATCCTCGAAATTTTGTTTGATGATGCCGTGATATTTATCAATAATCTCCTGTGACGTTGTTCCTTCTTTCATCGCCTGGATTGGAATGGCAGTACCATGTTCATCGCTGCCACATACAAAAACAACATCTCTTTTTTGTGCCCTTAAATAGCGAACATAAATGTCTGCAGGAATATAGGCGCCTGCCAGGTGACCAATATGTTTTAACCCATTAGCATAGGGCAGCGCAGAAGTAACTAAATATCTCTTAGGTTGATTCATTTTTTGGTAACCAGCTTTTAATTCTAATTCATCGCCTGTTGCGTCGCACACTTATACAATAACAATCCTTTTCAACAGGAGTGCAAAAATACCGCAGAAGAAGCCGTCAGCCAAAAGATGGCGCTAACGCTTCAATTTGTATTTTAAAATAACGAGAGGACTTAATTGGTTTTCTATGCCTTTGATAGACTCTTTATTAGCATTGTAATTATACAAGTGGCTGTTAGCAACCACATACAAAGTATCATCTGCTATGTCCAGGGTCGTTGGTTCTTTAAAGTTGGGGTTGCCTTTATCTATAATTCTTTCTTCAATAATACGGTCTCCATTTTCGTTCAAAACATATTGAATAATGGCATTAGTAGTCCTTTTCCCGCCAGTATTGTATACCCCTATCAATGTATTATTCCAATAAATTAATCCATCGAGGCCATGGGCCATTGTTGTATCGGAAAAACCAGGAAGGAACACCACTTGCCTCGTAAGAGGATTTATACGAATAGGGCCGTTTCCATAAGTGGCTACGTACAGGTTGCCCTTTCCCATGGTAATACCGTTGGGATATGCTACGTCTTTTCCTTTAGCAACTTCCGTTATATTTTTTTGACCGGCACTTACACTAAGAACAGCACTATAGTATGTGTCTGTAAAATAAATGTTACCTGAACTATCAATTGTCAAATCATTAAATAACCTTGGAATTGTATCCGAAATGGAGCATTCGAACCTCACCTTGCCTTTTCTCAAATCAAAAGCAATTATTTTGCTGGTATAGACTTTCCCTTCTTTTTTATTAGATAGCGTCCAGAGAAGCTTTCTTTTCGGGTCTGTTTTCATCCCTAAACCTTCTAAATAACCAGACCCGCTTTCGTTGATAAATTGCCTGTGTTTCCCGTTTTTATCAATAGCAATGATCTTATGTTTAGCAATGCTGCTTACATAGATGATGCCTGAACTGGCATCAACAGCAATGCCTTCAGGAATGAGAGTTTTTTCTGATTGAATAGTAATAGCCTGAGGTCGTTGTGACATGGCTGGTAAAAAGCCAAGCATTAAAATGAAGGTGATTGTAAGTTTTGGTAAAGAGGGCAATAACGACATAAGGGAGGTTAAACTTTAGTCTTGATTAAATACGATATGTAATTTTTAATTGAAAATAGGATATAGTATTTCTTATACCATTCCGTTGGTGTAATTTGACATCCTATTTCAAATCTCAGTTCAGATGATCAAAATTCCCCCCTATTTAAAAAAAGGTGACTGCATAGGAATGGTTTCACCTGCAGGTTTTATGCCATTCGAGAGAATGGAAACTTGTATGAATACCTTGCAGGACTGGGGGTATACAGTTCGACTTGGGGCTACTACCAACAGCCAATCTGAAAATTATTTTTCAGGAACAGATGAAGAAAGACTTAATGACCTGCAGCAAATGCTGGATGACAGAGAAGTGCGTGCAGTTTTGTGTGCAAGAGGCGGATATGGCTTAAGCCGTATTATTGACACCTTAAATTTCAAAAAATTTAGGAAGCATCCAAAATGGATTGTAGGTTTTAGTGATATTACTGTACTGCATTCTCATATCTATACCAGGTATGGAGTTGCCTCGCTTCATGCACCCATGGCTGCTGCTTTTAATGAGGATGGATTTGACAGCCCTTATATTCAGTCTCTAAAAGACGCATTGGAAGGTATGCCCGCAAGTTATGAGTGTGCGGTGCATGAATTTAATAAGCCGGGTGAGGCAAAAGGAGAATTGGTAGGTGGAAACTTAACCTTACTCACTCACTTGATTGGCACTGCTTCTGATTTAAAGACAAAAAATAAAATCCTTTTCATAGAAGATATTGGTGAGTACCTCTATAATATAGACCGCATGCTTTTACAACTGAAACGAAGTGGTAAACTGGACAAGCTGGCCGGGTTGGTGATAGGAGGTTTTTCTGATATGAAGGACACGGAACGGCCTTTTGGCAAAAGAATTCAGGAAATTATTTACGACCAGGTGAAGGAGTATCATTTTCCCATGTGCTTTAACTTCCCGGTAAGCCACGACAAAGAAAATTATGCATTAAAAATTGGAGCTAAATACTCATTGCATGTTCAAAGTGATGCCGTAAAACTCGAAGAAATCAATTTTTTAAAATAGAGTCAAGCTTTTTTTGAAAGACTTCGAAACCTGCCAGGTTATTATGTCTTCCGTCCTGTATAGTTACCAATTCAATATTATTGTTTTCCTTTTTTAGCCGCGTGGCTTGCTGGTAGGGAACTACCTTGTCATTTGTTCCGTGAAAAATGGTAACTCCGGATTTTATCTTTTTTAAAAAATCATGGATGGGAAAAGAATACTTCGTTAATAGAGACACAGGATAGATGGGCAAATAATGTCGTGCTAAAGCACTAATACTATAGTAAGGCGTTTCTAAAATTAGTTTTTTGGGTTGTGTTATAGATGCAAGATAAGAAGCTACTCCAGTGCCAATGGACTTGCCATAAATAATGATACTGTCCTTCTCTATCTCTTTGACGGCTTCTTTATATAGAAGCAGGGCGTCGTTATATAGTATCGCTTCACTTCTTTTGCCGGTGCTCTTGCCAAAACCAGGATAGTCAATCATCCAAAAGTCATAGCCATTCCTGGTGCATAAAGAAGGATACTTGCTGTAATGCTCAACGTTCAGCATGTTACCATGAAAAAAAAGTATTATTCCTTTCCGGTGGCCTGGTGTTTTGAATTTTACAATATTCAGGTTTCGGTCGTCAACAGGAATGTTTAATTCCTGGAAAGGTTGGTTAAATGAAAATTGGTGATCCATCGGCAAGGGCGTAGGATGAAACAACAGAAGGTCCTGGATAAAATAGAGGATGATTCCGCCTCCTATATAAACTATAATTAAAACCTTTGCCGCACTCCAAAGTCTTCTTTTCCATTTATCATTCATCCATTCAAATTTCTATAATAAAAAAGAAATCCTGCAAAAGCAGGATTCTTTATAAAGTTTCAATTAGCTTCTAGTACTTGCTATAGTAGTTTCGTAGCCTATAGGACAAATCATTTTGTATTTGCTTGAATAACTCTTCCATAATTTGCTCCTGCCGGGGCGAAGTTGATTCATTATTATTTAAAGAGGACTTATCGCTTTCGCTCAATGCTCTTTCGTCACCGGTATAAGTAGCAAATTCGGTTTTCCAGCGATGTTCGCCAGTGAAGCGGTCACTCCAGACTATTGTTCCCCGCGGATCCCGGATAGAGATCAATAGGTCGCCTTCAGAAACTAATGTGCGTTGGGTATTAATAATTTTAGCTCGTACTGTGCCATACTGTTTAATAACAGAATCGGGTTTATATACTGTTTCCTTTATTACTACTTCTTTGGAAACATCTCTTGTGTTTCTATTGTCAAAAGGTTGCCCAATAGCAATACGGCTTAGGTTTAATTCCAGTGTCTGGTCGGGCTTGATATCCTTGCTCCTGGCCTCCCACTCTGAATAAAATTTGACAAAGTTATTGTTCAAATTGTTGGCCAATGTTCGCAAAATATTATTTTGGAAATTTTGTATCTGCTGAGAACTTGCATACTGGTATCCGCCGTTCTGCATAGGAACGACTAACACTTTTGTCAGGGCGTCCATGTAAGCCGAATCTGTTCTTCTCCTTAAGCCTAAATCGTTAGGGTGGTAACGAAGGGCTGCCTTTAGTTCATTATAGGCTTCCCTGTAAGCTATTTTGGTACCCTCTCTCACCCATGCATCTGCTCTTTCAATATGGGCTTCTGCCGCTTTTTCGCGATACGTTTGTACAAAGTCTGAATAGTCTTTTGTTTTGATCAGCCGTGCTGGAACCGGATAGGTATGAATGGTTTCATGGAGGTCCTGCAAGTACAGGTACTCATTGTAAATTTTTGCGTACCGGTCGTCATCCTTGCTATTCGATAGTATTCTAACCTGGTTCTCCCGTTCATTTACAGCAAAGTTGTAAGAACTTTGAACAATCTCTTTTGTTTCTGCATCGTAGGGATCTTTTTGTAATTTTTTGACGCCTAACTCAATGGCATCGGCATAGTCGCCTTTCTGGTATGATTTGCTGGCTGATTTACAACTGAAGAGATAGAAAGATAAAGCAATGAGCAGGTAGTAAAATCTAGTCATGACTCAGGTTTTTAGTAGGATTCAAAACAAAGGATAAAGGTTACTTTGAAAAACATTTTTTAGAGCAATCTTAACAACCGGTAATCATTTCACTTTACCAAGATAAAACAACCAACCGGTGAATGCAAACCAGGGTTCGACTTGGAAAACTAACAGCGTGGCAATTCTAATCTCTAGCTTTCCTCATTACTTCAGGATGTCTCTTACAAAATTGTGGTACTCGTCAAACCTGGGTAGATTGTTATGACCACCGCCCTGGATCCTTATCAAAGTGATCTTACGGGGATTCAATTTCTGCAATTGTTCACTGTGGTGTATGGGTATAAGCCAGTCCTTTGTTCCGTGAATAATATAAACATGACAGTTTACTTTGCGGATCCATTTGTCCGTCCTTAAATGATAACGCAAAACATAACGTATAGGTAAAACAGGTAAAAACCGTTCAATAACTCTTTGGAAGTTATAATATGGCGAGTCCAGGATCAGGTAACGGGGCTTATTATCTGAGGCAAGTTTAGCAGCAAACCCACTACCGAGGCTTCTTCCATAAACTATCAAATGGTTTTCAGAATACTGCTGAACTAAAGAGCTATAAATGAACTGAACGTCATCCAGCATTTCTTTTTCACTGCGTTTCCCGGTGCTTTTGCCAAATCCCCGGTAATCTACCAGTATCACGTCATAATTATACCGGTAAAAATCCTTTGCATACTTGGCCCAGCCTTTTATGCTTCTTGTGTTACCATGAAAATAGAGAATGAGACCTCTTGGTTGTTCCCTGTAAAAATGCAAGCCATTGATCCTTACACCAGGTTCCACATCAAAATTCAATTCTTTAAAAGGAATATCGTATTTGAACTGAAAATCGGGTTTAAGCTTTTCGGGTTTGAAAATAAAAAAATCCTGCAGAAAATAGACCGCAATGGACAAAACAACAATAGCTGCAATAGTATAATAAACAACGGGCGGCAAATAAATGCTTTGAATA
>DAIQPL010000166.1:0-8737 GCA_036787395.1 Flavisolibacter sp.
GCCTCAGTTGATTTTAATGAATATGCTTTTGTTTCCGTATTAAACGACATTATTGAAAAAGCAGGATTCGAAAAATGCATCACAGAGGTATGTTATCCCTACCTGGTTAAGATCGGCCACCTGTGGTGTACTAATAACGTGATACCCGCGCAGGAACATTTTTCAAGTTATATTATTCAAAACCGCATCATTGTAGAAACTGAAAAGCTGGGATTAAAAAAAAATGTAGGGCCTGAAATTGTATTACTTTGTCCGAAGGGAGAATTCCACGAACTGCCTTTGCTGTTCATCAATTATCTTTTAAAAAAAAATGGATGGGAAACAATGTACCTGGGCAGCAATGTGAAGCTGGACGACATCGAACCCATCATTACGCTTCCGCATATACGGTACATCTACATGCATTTGCTTACTAATTTTACAGGTCTTGAAACAGATGATTATTTTGAAAACGTTTGTACAAGATTTACAAATAAAAGAATTGTAGCATCTGGTGAGGGAATTCAAAAATCTCAAAGGAATTTTACAAATCTTACGCTACTTAAGTCGGATCAACAGATATATAACTTTATTAAGCGCGAAACAGATTGATTCTGAAACGCGAGGCATCAAACGCAGTACAGGCCATGTGATAAAACTGAAATAACATTGAATTTTTACTTTGGAAGAACATAAGTTTTTACATCATCTTTGGTAATACTCTTACCAGACAGAATAACCAATCTTTCTACCACATTGCGCAACTCACGAATATTTCCGGTCCAATTATATTCCTGTAATAACCGCAAAGCATCATCAGAAATCATTTTCCTGGCAACGCCGTAATCCTCGCAAATATCATCAAGGAATGTTTCTACCAGTAAAGGAATGTCATCCCTGCGTTCATTTAAAGAAGGAACATGAATTACTATCACACTCAGGCGATGATATAAGTCAAGCCGGAACGTTTTGGCTTCCACTTCTTTCATCAGGTCTTTGTTAGTAGCCGCCACTACCCGAACGTCAACATTAATATCTTTGTCGGCTCCTACTCTTGTGATCTTTCCTTCCTGCAGTGCCCTCAGCACTTTGGCTTGTGCACTCAGGCTCATGTCTCCTATCTCATCCAGGAAAAGAGTACCACCATTGGCTTGTTCAAATTTCCCGATACGTTGTTTTATAGCAGATGTGAATGAACCTTTCTCATGACCAAACAGCTCACTTTCTATCAGTTCACTTGGTATGGCAGCACAGTTCACTTCCACCAGGGCATTGCCGGCACGGTTGCTTTTTTCATGTAGCCAGCGGGCCACCAATTCCTTACCCACCCCGTTTTCACCCGTAATTAAAACCCTGGCCTCTGTAGGAGCCACTTTTTCAATGGTGTCCTTTATCTTTTTTATAGGCTGCGAGGCGCCGATCATTTCCTGCACCTTGAATACCTTACGCTTTAAGCTCTTTGTTTCATTCACCAGTGTATTCCGCTCCATGGCATTGCGAATAGTGATCAGGAGCCTGTTTAAATCCGGTGGTTTTTGAATAAAGTCATAAGCTCCTTTTTTGACTGCCTCCACGGCTGTTTCAATATTGCCATGGCCAGATATCATAATTACAGGAACGTCTGAATTGTTTTCCACCGCCCTTTGCAGGAAATCGATGCCGTCAATCTTAGGCATTTTAATGTCGCATAAAACCGCATCATAGGTTTTATCTCTAAATTTTTTTAACCCCTCTTCTCCATCGGCCGCTTCGTCTATCTTATATCCTTCAAAGGAAAGAATCTCCGTCAATGTTTTGCGAATCGCTTTTTCATCATCTATAATCAGGATCGTAGCCATAATTCTTATTGAGTTGGCAAAGTAAATGAAAACAGAACAATTAGGAGGAAGCTAAAGTGTAGAAAAAGAAAAAGGCCGGATAGAAATCCAGCCTCGTGTAAAATCCAATATCCTATGAAAAACCGTGACAAAGATGTGGGCTTTCAATGGAATTTCAAAACTTATTTTAAAATATTTTTTCTAGAATAAAATATATGAGTATGAATGAGTTGCAGACTTTACACGCAATACTAATGCAATCTCGACAATATGTGGAGAGTTATACTCAAAAGGCATTTGATTAGCAATACAAAAAGCAAAAAATAAAAGTTTGTTTGGAGCGAGAGTCAAACAGCAGATTGTTACCTTTGTAAAGGTTGCCTTACTTTTTTAAATACATCACTTCCTTTACAAGTTTTATTGTACGTGGCACATCAGGTAAAGCGCCGGTTACCAGGTTAGGTGCATAGTGCAAAGGAGCATCTGCCGCCGTAATACGCCGAATGGGTGCATCCAGGTAATCAAATCCTTCTTTTTGTATGCGGTAGGTGATTTCAGATGAAACAGAAGCAAAAGGCCATTGCTCTTCTACTATTACAAGGCGGTTTGTTTTCTTTACACTTTCCAATATAGTCATCCAATCTAAAGGACGAATGGTTCTTAAATCAATTACTTCGGCACTAATACCTTCTTTTTCTAATTCAGCAGCGGCACCCATAGCCACTTTCATCATTTTATTGAAAGAAACAATAGTCACGTCGCGACCTTGCTTTTTAACGTCCGCTTTTCCCAGTGGAATATAATATTCCTCCTCGGGTACTTCACTTTTATCACCATAACTCACCTCACTTTCCATAAAAATGACCGGGTCTTCTTCATACCTGATCGCTTGTTTCAATAAGCCCTTGGCATCATAACCGCTACTTACCGATACTACTTTAAGCCCCGGGATATTAGCATATAAGGATTCAAATGCTGTAGAGTGTTGTGCACCTAATTGTCCGGCAGAGCCATTTGGGCCGCGTAAAACAATAGGACAAGTAACCTGGCCACCACTCATGGCCAGCATTTTAGAAGCGGTATTTAAAATTTGATCTAATGCCAGAACAGCAAAGTTCCAGGTCATATATTCCAATATGGGACGTAAGCCATTTTGTGCAGCGCCTACCCCAACACCTGTAAAACCCAGTTCCGAGATGGGTGTATCAATCACACGCCGTGGGCCAAACTCGGCTAACATTCCCTGGCTTACTTTATAGGCACCATTATATTCAGCAACTTCCTCACCCATCAAAAAAACGCGGTCGTCGCGGCGCATCTCTTCACTCATAGCTTCACGAAGGGCTTCACGAAAAGGTATCTGTCTCATGTAAAATTATATATTAAAGCGGGGCAAATTTAGCAGAGTGACTGCATAAAACCTAAAATGGTTAAAGGCAGTTCAGGGCATAGCTATTTTAAACACTGCTGCGCCATAGAATAAAGAGCTGTATCATATTTTGCATATTTCACATCTGCAGCGTTCGGATACCTTTTTTGAAGTTTTTCAAGCATACAACCGCAATAGGTTCTTGCCTTGGCGTCACCCATATCTTTGACAGCTCGTGTCATACATCCTCCCATAACATTTTCCTTATCTTTTTGTGTCCATGGATGCTTGCAGGAATAAAACGCTATCAATATCCCGAACAATACAACTTTGTTCATAGCTGATCCTATTATGTGCTAAACAATACTAAAGCAATAATTCTGCTTGGGATCGAAAATGGCGGAAGATTTGCAACTTACTCGTATGAACTGGACGCAGATTATTGGATTGGCTGCAGGCATTTTGACTGCCAGCTCCCTGATACCACAAGTAGTAAAAACGATAAAAGAAAAAAAAGCCGAAGACGTCTCTTTACTCATGCTATTTGTTCTCCAGGCCGGTATCATACTCTGGATTGTATATGGTTTTAAAAGAGATGATTTCCCAATCATTGCCACCAACTCCTTTTCACTTTTAGTCAATATTATAATGGTTGTATTGAGAGTTAAATACAGCAGGTAATGCTGCAATTATTTATTCGTGGAAACATTGCCCTCAAGTAACCACTGGTTACCATATCTTCTGTATAATGATAGCCATGCATAATCTACAGTATCAACTTTGAAGGTAGATCTGTCTCTTAGGATAACCTGCTTTTGAACAAGTGCGTAAGCAAGGCTTCCATCATTAGAAAATTTTATTACGGGGTCTTTAACGTCGTCCCACTTAATGAAATCAACTGCACCGAAATAATCCGAAAATCTCTGTGCATCTTTCTGCCTGATAAATTGTGTAATAATGCCTTTATTCATCATCCATGAAGTATCCTGAAAGTTTTGCACAAATAAAGAAGCATCTTTTTGAAAATGTGCTGTCCTTTCCAGCTCAAGGATCTTTAGAAGCGCTTTCTCCGCTTTTTGCTTATCAAAATCTTCCCGTTGGCAGCAAGCACTAAATAAAAAAATTAGCGACAGGTATTTAAACATAAAAGCTCTTTACTTAAAAGTAGAAGAGCTTTTTTAACGATGTACACCGCTTATATAATATGCGTGACAATTTATGACGGGCGTTCTATTACCATAGCACTGGCACCACCACCGCCATTACAGATACCCGCTGCACCATACCTGCCATTTTTTTGTTTTAAAATATTGATCAACGTAACAAGTATCCTTGCTCCACTGCATCCTAACGGATGGCCCAAAGAAACAGCGCCGCCATTCACATTGACCTTGGTTGGATCGAGGTTCATTTTTTTAGTATTGATAATCCCCACTACACTAAAAGCTTCATTTAACTCTACAAAATCTATTTCTTTCATTTGTATGCCCGCTCTTTTAACAGCAACCGGAACAGCAATGCTGGGTGTTGTAGTAAACCAGGTAGGTTCTTGCTCAGCATCTGCATAACCACGGATGATAGCCAATGGTTGTATATCAAGTTCTTTTGCTTTTTCACTGCTCATTAAAACTACTGCTGCAGCACCGTCATTCATAGTTGATGCATTGGCTGCTGTAACGGTTCCATCTTTTCCAAAAGCAGGTTTTAGCGAGGCGATTTTATCAAACTTTACATTCCATGGTTCTTCATCTTTTGAAACAACAACCGGTTCTCCTTTTTTGGATGGAATTTCTACAGGCACTACTTCATCTTTAAACCTTCCACTCTCCCACGCTGCCTGGCTGCGTTTATAACTTTCAGTGGCAAACGCATCCTGCTCTTCGCGGCTGATCTTGTTTTCTGATGCACAAAAATCAGCGGCGTTGCCCATAGCTGAATTGCTATAACAATCCGTCAAACCATCCTTAGCCAGTCCATCAATTAAATTGGTATTTCCATATTTATTTCCCCACCGCAGGTTCTCTACATAAAAAGGGACTGAACTCATATTTTCCATACCACCTGCTACAACAATATCAGAATCGCCTAGTAAAATACTTTGTGCACCTTGTGCAATAGCTTTCATGCCACTGGCACAAACTTTATTTACAGTAGTACAAACAACATTATCGGGAAGGCCTGCAAATCTTGCTGCCTGGCGTGCAGGCGCCTGCCCAACATTGGCCTGTATTACACACCCCATCAGCACTTCGTTCACCTGGCCTGGTTTGATGCCTGCTTTTTCTACAGCGGCTTTTATAGCAATGGCGCCAAGTTTGGTAGCAGGAACATCTTTAAGTACTCCTCCAAAACTTCCGATAGGAGTGCGAACGGCGGAAACGATATAAACCTCTTTATTCATAAACTAATATTAGCGCCGCAAAGATAATACAGTTTAGAGTTTACAGTTTTTGGTTTATGGTTCTTTTGACGTAATCAATGCATCCAAAAATTTAAGCTGCAAAGTATTTATGGTGCTAAAAAATAATCGTTTTCTGTAATGGCAATATTGATGCGGAGTATTTTAGATGTGCCGGGACAGGTACATAAAAAGCATTTTATTTATTGGCCTGCTTCGGTTGCTGATTAAATATTTCTTCCAACAGACCGTACAGTTCGGGGTGTTTTGTTTTAAAAAGATCAGGTCTTTCGAAAAAATATTCGGAGACTACGGCAAAAAATTCGGCCTGGTTAGTTGCGCCATAAGGGTTGATATCTGACCTGCCCTTAATAATCTCTTTTATATTTTTCTGCATCAAATCCAGCCAGGGCAGAATGTATTGCCGTTGCATTATGTTTTCGGGAATGCCGTCAGTAGCTCCGTCAGTTTTATCAACCAAATGCACAAATTCATGAATGGCAGTGTTTTGCTTACCGGTGTTATTCAAAAAGCCTTCCCGCAACTCGTGTTGTGAAATAACCATGGTGTTTTGCATAGCTCCCCATCCCACCATACCCATAACTGACCTGTTATCTCCCTCCAATTCAAAATTCTCACTAAAATTTTCAGGGTACAAAAGCACTTCGTTGAGGTTGCTATACTCCCAATTGCTAAAAGCAAAAATGGGTATAATAGCGCTGGCTGCAACCAATACCCTGTCCAGGTCCTCCACAATAACCTGCACACCGGTTATACGAACAGAGGAAAGAAAATGTGCCATCCTGCTTTCAAATGTTTTTTTGTTCTCTTCATCCAGTCCATTGTAAAAGGGAACGTATTGAAGTAAGATGGGTTTATACTTTTCAGGTAGCGGTTTTTCCTGGATTTTTCTTTTCTGAAGAATAAGTACAAGTATAAAAACCAGGATGGCTATAACTATGGCTGTAATAACCAGGGCATCTATCATGTTATGAATATAAAAGTAAAATTTTCAACCCCGACTTATAGGCCTTGGCTGACAATTAAATCCTATTCACAGCTACTTTTGTAAAAAGACCGGATTTGGAAACAGAACAGCATTACACGCTTTGTATTATTGGTGGTGGTCCTATCGGCATTGCCTGTGCATTGGAAGCAAAAAAGCACAATATTGATTATGTAATATTGGAAAAAGGACCATTGGTTAATTCACTGTACAACTACCCGGTAAATATGACCTTTTTCTCTACCTCAGAGCGTTTGGAAATAGGCGGTGTTCCTTTTGTATCCAATAACCCAAAGCCCAACCGGAATGAGTCCCTTGAGTATTACCGAAGGGTAGCCAGGGACAACGCAGTTAATATTCACCTTTTTGAAGAAGTAACAGATGTAAAGCCGCAGAACATCACACAGTTTCAAACTTTAAGCTCCAACCATCAAATGGTGTATGAAGTTACCACAAGCACGACGAACTATACCACCAACCATATTATTATTGCCACAGGTTTTTATGATATCCCATACCTGCTTAACGTCCCCGGGGAGCATCTTCCCAAGGTAAAACATTACTATAAGGACCCACATTTTTATGCGTTTCAGAAACTAATTGTTGTAGGCGCACAAAATTCTGCGGTGGACGCCGCTTTAGAAACCTGGCGAAAAGGCGCTGAAGTAACTATGGTAATTCGCGGACCTGAAATTGGACAAAGAGTAAAATATTGGGTGAGGCCCGATATTGATAACCGAATAAAAGAAGGTTCTGTAAAAGCGTTTTTTAATTCGTCGGTGACAGCCATTCGCGAAAACGAAGTAGACATTAAGACATCGGAAGGGACGGTAACCGTGCCAAATGATTGGGTGCTGGCGCTCACAGGATACCAGCCCAACCTTCCTTTTCTAAAGAAAATGGGGATTGAATTATGTAACGATGAAACCTGTAAACCCACTTATAGCGAAGAAACACACGAGACAAATCAAAAAAACATTTACCTGGCAGGAGTAATTTGTGGAGGAATGAATACAAACCGCTTGTTCATAGAAAATTCAAGAGAACATGCGGTGAAGATACTTAACAATATAGCAAAAAGCCTCCATTAACGGAGTTCGTCACCATTGATCGAGGCAGAAGAAAGAACTACTTCGCTTTTAGTCTGCTATTCTTCCGGCTTGTTGGTAACCAGTGAAAGCTTGGCAAAATCAGAACCAGCAAATATTTTAGCCAGGTTAATATCCTGTGTTTTTTGGTAGGCTGCCAAATGGGTTTGCGTTACAATACGCCAGAAATTCTTAGCTTTCAAATCATTATAATCTCTTCCTTGCACAATCAGGCCCCGAACGGGATTTCTTTTCTTTAATTCGAAACGAATAATTTTTCCTTGCGGAATCGTTTCTTTCTTTAAAAACGTTTCAATTTGCTCTACTGTCATAGCGGGCTAAGGTAAGGGTTTACACCATTCAAACATTTGCTTAAACGTTAAAAAGTTATAATACAGTGCAATTAAGAGTTTGGATTATAATGGAACTTAGCTACAGTAATACGATAAGCTTCTCTTGCAAGTTTATCCTGAACTTGATTCAGGGCACTCTTGTACATTTTGTAATCCTATTGAAGAGTTGTTTATCTTAAGGAAATGGTTGACATAAAAACGTTCAGAGACATTGCACTAAGCTTTCCGGAAGTAATAGAGCTCCCGCACTTTGAAAAAACATCTTTCAGAATAAAAAAGAAAATCTTTGCCACCCTTGCGGTTGAAAAGCAAAAGGCTATGTTGAAACTCTCATTGGTCGACCAATCTGTTTTTTGTTCGTTCGACCGGGCTATTATTTATCCTGTGCCCGGAACATGGGGCAAAAAAGGCGCTACCTACTTCGAATTGAATAAGCTGAAAAAGGCCATGATTAAAGATGCGCTGGGCGCAGCTTATTGTGAGGTAGCACCAAAAGGTCTTTCAGAAAAATTTAGAACTGCATAATTCCTTTCACCAACAAATCATAATTGCTTTCATTTATACAATCTCCGTTTCATGAAAAAGGTTTACCTGCTTTCTCTGATGATTCTTTCGGGTTGTCTTATCGCAGCCCAGCCCCAACAACTTATTTCTAAAATTGCTTTTGGTTCCTGTGCTTCCGAAACAGAAAGGCAGCCGGTTTTGGATCTTGTTGTTAAACATAAAC
>DAIQPL010000167.1:0-8704 GCA_036787395.1 Flavisolibacter sp.
GTTGCCATATTTATTCAAGCTAATCAATCCATAAAAAAGCCTCCAGGAAATTTTAAACTTTATCCATCCCATTAATTATATCCGTAACCAATGTACTTTCTGCAAGCCAACAACTCCACAATATCCCTGGTATTATTCCTTGGTACTCTTGGGATGCTTGCGCTTACTATTGGTCTTATTTTATTTATCATTTTCCACCAAAGAAAGGTTATTCGTTATCAACTTCGTTTGCAGCAGATGGAGCAAGAGCAGCAAAAGATCTTGTTGAATGCTTCTATACGTTTGCAGGAAGAAGAGCGCCAGCGCCTGGCTGCAGACCTCCATGATGATGCCGGTCCTTTATTGGCCACGGCCCGTCTTTATTTAAATGAAAATTTAGTAAACCAGGACAAAGCCACACAGCTGCAATCTATTTTCCAGGCCAGGCAGATACTGGATGATACTATCCAATTGATACGTAATATCAGTCATAGCCTGATGCCCCCCACTTTAAAGAATTTTGGACTGGAATCAGCTACGAATGACCTTTTCCAGAAAATTAGTGGATCGGGGACTATTAATGCCAGCAGCCGCTTTCACGACTACCGGGAAAGGCTAAAACCAGAGATAGAACTCATTGTTTTCCGTGTAATCCAGGAGCTAATTAATAATATTCTGAAGCATAGCAATTCCAGCTTTATCCACCTCACACAAAACAACCAGGACAACATGTTCGTTCTGCGCATTCACCATGACGGTAGAGGAATTGTACAAGCCGATTTCGAAAAACTAAACAAAAGCAATATTGGTTTGGGGCTTAAAAATATCAGTAGCCGTTTAAGGGTAGCACAAGGCAGAATATTTTTCGAAAAAGACCCTTCACAGACTTATTACAAGGTTACGATGGAAATCCCTAGAGATGATATAAATGAATCGTTGACGGTTAATTCCTAATTTTATCGCATCTCAATTTTTCTATGGAAGTTATTAAAGTAGCTATTGCCGATGACCATAAAATATTTCGCAAAGGTGTTATTCTTTCCTTGCGTTCATTCACTAATTTAAAATTTGTTCTGGAAGCCGAAAACGGAGATGAGTTATTAAACGGAATTGCGCAAGCGGAACCTGATGTGGTATTAATGGATCTTCGGATGCCCGGAAAGGACGGAATGGAAACTACCAAGGTTTTAAGCAAGCAATATCCCAATATTCATATCATTGTTCTAAGCATGTACGAGGATGAACGCTTTGTTTCACATATGATGGAAAATGGCGCTAATGGTTACCTGCTTAAGAACGCCGAACCCCAGGAAATCCGCAGGGCTATAATGGATGTGCACGAAAAAGGCTATTACCTGAACAACTTTGTAAACCGTATCTTATTAAAAAAAGCCCATGCCAAACAAAAAGTAATTCCTTCACTGACTAGCGAGATCACACTAAGCGAAAAAGAAAGAGATGTACTGAAATTTATTTGCATGGAATTTACGGCCCAGGAAATTGCTCAAAAAATGGACATTAGTCCAAGAACCGTAGAAGCTATTAAGGACCGGTTGATGGAACGTTTTGGAAGTAAAAACACTGCCGGATTGGTTTTTTTTGCTGTGAAGAATAATTTAGTAGATTAGGAGCCCAGCAGTTGTACTGCTTACTTCCATTACTTGCGTCGCACTCTTTTACTTCAATGGTTTACTCAATTTTTGACTTAAAGGACGAAAAATAAAAATGTGGAGCTCGTGGCTAGATCTTCATCTCAGGAACATCAATTTCAACTATTAGCTTGCCTGCTGTTTTTGCTTTTATTTCTTCTATAGTTACGCCAGGTGCCCTTTCAATGAGCTTAAAGCCATTTTCTGTCACATCCAAAACTCCTAAATCACTAACAATCTTCTTTACACAGCCTACTCCCGTTAAAGGTAGACTGCACTGAGGCAGTAATTTTGATTCTCCTTTAGGATTCGTATGCATCATAGCTACAATAATATTTCTTGCGCTAGATACCAGGTCCATGGCTCCTCCCATTCCTTTTACCATTTTACCAGGTATTTTCCAATTAGCAATATCTCCCCTTTCACTTACTTCCATAGCACCTAGTACGGTCAGATCAATTTTACCTGCCCTGATCATTCCAAAGCTTTCTGCGCTGTCAAAAAAAGCTCCGCCAGGCAGTACCGTTACAGTTTCTTTTCCAGCATTAATGAGATCTGCGTCAATTTCCTGTTCCATTGGATAAGGTCCCATGCCAAGCATACCATTCTCACTTTGCAACATAATAAACATGCGCTCAGGAATATAATTGGCAACAAGGGTTGGGATACCTATTCCCAGGTTAACATACATACCGTCCTTTAATTCTTGTGCAATTCTTTTAGCAATCCCATATTTGTCCAGTGCCATAATCCAGAAGTTTATTTGCTTTGAAGCTTTACAGTTCTGCGCTCTATTCTCTTCTCATATCCAGTGCCCTGAAAGATGCGATGTACATACACACTAGCTACATGAATCTGATCCGGGTCTAATTCTCCCGGCTCAACCAGGTGCTCTACTTCTGCAATGGTAATGTTTCCAGCCTTAGCCATAGAAGTTGAGAAATTACGGGTAGTTTTCCTAAAAACAAGGTTGCCATACCCATCTCCTTTCCACGCTTTTACTATAGCATAGTCAGCATGTAAGGCTTCCTCCATCAGATATTTCTTACCACCAAATTCCCTCACTTCTTTTCCCTGGCTTATTTCTGTTCCATAACCAGCTGGTGTAAAAAAAGCGGGTATTCCCATTCCTGCCATTTGGATACGGGTGGCTAACGTTCCCTGTGGGATCAAGTCTACTTCTAATTCGCCGCTTAACAATTGCCTTTCAAATTCTGAATTCTCGCCGACATAAGAGCTCATCATTTTTTTAATCTGCTTTGAATATAATAGTAGGCCAAGCCCAAAGCCATCCACTCCTGCATTATTAGAAATACAGGTAAGGTTTTTTATTCCTTTTATCACCAGGGTTTTAATAGAATTCTCGGGGATTCCACAGAGACCAAATCCTCCAAGCATAATGGTTGCCCCATCCTCTATGCCCTGCAAGGCTTCGTCTGCATTCTTGAAGATTTTATTCATATCAAACAATTACTCGCGCCAAAAATAGCGATAGCAATGAAAAAAACACGTCATTATACGGGTTTGGTATTTCTTATATATTTCTGAGACCTTTGTTGAAGTGAATCAAATATTGGTTTTAGCAGCCTTGGATGACTTTCGTAGAATTGGAGACTGCGTTTAAAATCAGCCTTTGTTATTTTATGAATCTGAAATAATTGCTCATAAAAACCGGCGTGCCTTGTTAATGCTGTTACAGAAGAATCTTTTTGTACAAAATAATCTGCTGTTTCATCTGCAAGAAGAAAATCCCAAAGAACAGCTTCCATTTTTTTAGGTGGCAAAACGTTTTTAGGAACGGCATCGTCTTGCGAACACGCAACAAGACAATAAGAGAATAAGAAGAAGTAAAAAAAACGGCTCATTTAAGCTCCTGATATGCATTTGCATTTGTAATATCTAATCTCGACAAGATTTCCCTTGCCTGCACTTTTTGTTGCTGAGCGGCTTTGCTAAACGCCTTTACTAACTCATTACTTTTTCCCTGGAAAAAAAATTGTAGAACCATAGTACCAGGATACTCTGTGTTAACCGTGTTTAAATAATTTAATGCTTTTAACAGCCCACTTCTGCCCGCTCCGTCGTTTTCGTAAAACTGATCTAAGCCGGCACGGTAGTAAGCATAAATAGCGTCGTGCACCAGGTTAAAACGATTATCGGTTAGTCCCTCAACTAATCGGAACCGGTTACGCAACCCGTCAAACGCTTTCCAGCCAGTTATTTGAGAAGATTCCGGCGCATTACTCACAATGTTATGTGCTTTTTGAAAATAGGGATCACCGCCTTTTGGCGAAAACGAGTCATAATCCATCCCCAGGATGATATTCACATAATAAGCCAATACAGCTGTTATATTAGCAGACAATGGATCGTTGCCTTGCACCCTGTTTTCATTGAATTCAATGGGCTGGAATTCGATGTACTTAAAGATAACATCGGCATCCTGGAAGTTTATCAGGGGAGATTCATAAGTACTATTGTAAACCGGTCTTGCTGCCTGAACGGTAAGCGTTGCTTTATAAACGTTCTGACCCAGGTCCTGGTCAATAGATAAAAGGAAATTGCATTTAATTCTTTCCTGCGGCTGATACGCTTCGGCTGTCCATTTCCGGTTATTAAGAAAATTGGTTAAAGTTTTTTGCAGGGTTTGAAACGTTTTTTTATCAACCTGAGTACTGACACGGTCGGATAATACAGAAAATTTTGCCTGCAATTCCTGGCCTTTTACGCCCTGAACCAGCAGCAAAGCTGCAACGAAATAAAAGAGTCTCCCTATCATAATATTTCAGTTATAGAATCAACTATATCTTTTGCCAGGGCCTTTTTTGATTTGAGTTCAACCTGTTTTTGGCCTCCGTCTTTAAAATAAAACGTGGCTTTGTTGGTATCGTGACCAAACCCCGCGCCTTCGTCATTTAACGAGTTCAATACAATAAGGTCTGCATTCTTTTCTTTTAGCTTTTTTACCGCGTTTTCTTCTTCATTATCGGTTTCCAGAGCAAACCCCACCAACACCTGGCCGTTTAATTTGGTTTTACCTAAGCTCGCTAAAATATCTTTGGTTCTTTTTAGAGAAACCACCAATTCATTGCTGGTCTTCTTAATCTTACTATCTGATACTATAGACGGAGTGTAATCTGCAACGGCTGCAGCCATTACAGCAATATCATAATTTTTAATTTCCAGGCATGCCTGGTACATTTCATCTGCTGTAATAACGTTTACTACTTTCAAGCCATTTCCCCTAATTCCAAAATTCACGGGGCCACTAACCAGGGTTACTTCCGCACCCCTCCCAGACAACTCCTCGGCAACAGCATATCCCATCTTACCTGATGAATGATTGCCAATAAAACGCACCGGATCAATAGCTTCGTATGTAGGACCAGCTGTAACCAATGCTTTTTTACCTTTCAATTGGGCCGACTTACTAAAATACTCTTCTAAAAACATCACAATCTCTTCGGGTTCTACCATTCTTCCTTCACCGGTTAAACCACTGGCTAACTCGCCATAAGCTACAGGTAATTGTAGACAACCGTGTTGCTGAATCAGCTGTACGTTAGTTTTAGTAGTAGCATGGTGCCACATGTCTTCATCCATAGCAGGAGCTACCATAATTGGGCAAGTAGCTGACAGATACGTAGCCATGACCAGGTTATCACATTGTCCAGACGCCATTTTGCTTAATGTATTACAACTTAGTGGTGCAAAAAGCATAAGGTCTGCCCAACTGCCCAGCATCACATGGTTGGCCCAGGTTTCTGAATTAAACAAATCAATAAGAACAGGATTTTTCGAGACCGTAGACAAGGTTAACTTAGAAACAAAGTCAGTAGCAGCCGGTGTCATTAACACTCTTACTTCTGCTCCTTTTTTAATTAGCTGCCTTACAAGAACAGGCGCTTTGTAGGCTGCAATGCTCCCTGTAACAACTAACAAAATTTTCTTTCCGGCTAACATAAGAAGCTAAAATACTATTTATAAAAAATAAAAGCGATCCCGCTTGGCTGGACCGCTTTATAATAAATTGAAGTATCAATTATTGAAATAAGTCATCTTCGTTCTTGCGGTAATATACTTTGCCCTCCATAAATTCCTGGGTTGCTAACAGGGCGGGATTTGGCATGCGCTCATAGGCCCTTGAAATTTCTATTTGTTCTTTATTCTCATGAATTTCTTCTAAAGAATCAGTATGACTGGCAAATTCCTCCAGTTTATTATGCAATTCCTCTTTCAGGGAGATATTGATCTGATTAGCCCTTCTACCAATGACAGAAATGGACTGGTACAAATTACCCGTTTTATTTTTTAGTTCATTTACATCACGGGTCTCTATATTATTTGATGTACTGGTACTAAGTTGACGTCTTAGCAGGCTCATTTGTATATATTTTTAAATTGTTTTGAGATTGACTTAAATATTGTTGCACTTGCTGGCTAAGAGGACTTTGAGGAAAACGGTCGATAAATTCATTGCATTCATCAATAACTTTTTCAAACCGTTCGGCTCTTTTCTCTTCTACGCTTAGTTCTGCAAAACGATAATAGGATTTTATCGCCATCATTTTATATTCATCTGACTTAATTGACTCGGGATAAGAATTCAATAAGGTATTGTAAGCCACAGCAGCCGCACGGAACTGGCCCAGGTCAAAATAAAGTTGGGCGGCATTATAATCTTTTATTTCTAACTTCTGCCGGCAAATATCTATAATCTCCGATGCTTCTTTATTTCTTGGAGAACCAGGATGTGTATTAATAAAGGTCTGCATCATTCCCATAGCCTTAATGGTATTTGTCTGATCTAACGCCGGCTTGGGTGACTGCTTATAAAATGTATAAGCCCTCATATAATCTACCTCTTCTGCCTTTGAGCTATTAGGGTAAATTTCAAGAAAAGTTTTAAAAAGGTTTTCTGCGTTCAAATAGTCCCCTTGATAATAGCCGGTGTAAGCATATTTATAATAAATATCTTCAAACTCAGGCGCACCTCTGAAATAAGGCATGATATCCTCGTAGATCTGTTGGGCAAAATTATATTTCTTTTTGGCATAATACTGTTCTGCCATACGCAACTTATACTGTGGGTCTTTATTTTTCAGAACCTTGTTAATGCCTCCGCAGCTAAATAGTAAAATTGATAGAAATAAAACGCCGTAAAATTTCATAAAGGCTGGCAAAGTTAATCAGTTTAAGCAAATATTCTGGAAAAATGCCAAATGGGCTAATACCTGTCGTTAAGAATTATCTAAAGGTGAAGGAGACGGAAATTAAAACGTAAAATGTAAAGTAAAAATAGAGGCTTTAAGGACTTTAGTCTACTTCTAATATTTTAAATTTTTCGTTTTAAGCTTATCATTAATAAGCAATAAAAAACCCTCCATGCTGGAGGGTTTTTAAGTTATAATGAATCAGTTTATTTACTTCTCCTCAGGTTTGGATGTGGAGCAGGCACCGTAGTTTGACCTTGCTCATCCTGAGCAGCAGCACGCAGATCAACCGTATTGCAATCGCCACCTTCCTGGCCATAATTCCAGAAGAAACGATCCTGGCTGATACCTTCTTTTTCAACCATGTAATTGATAACGGCATTTACTCTATCCCAGCTTCTTTGTTGTTCAGATTTGCTGGAAGCACAATAACCAGTTACAACTATACGGCACTCAGGACTGTTACGCAAGCGGGCTGCAACCGAAGCTAACAAGCCTTGAGCATCAGTACTTAATGATACGCCATTACCGGAGAAAGTAATACTTGGCAAAGTACCTAAAGAAGTTTCACAGGCATTTACCGGTCTCCAGCCTGGGCAAGTTGAATCAGGACAAATTACAGGGCATTTACCTACACCATCTGCATCAACAGGCTGGCAGGCAGTTGGAGTAATTTTTTCTTTATCACGGGAATCAGGTACACCGTCACCATCAGTATCCAGGCTTACACCATGAGAATCAACGGGGCTACCTTGCGGGGTTTGTTCCTGGTCAAATTGGTCAGTGATGCCATCACCGTCAGCATCAGGTAATACTGGCTTTGGTAAAATCATCAGGCGGGGCTTGCGGATTTCCTGGTATGCATAATCCAAAGGATTAATCCACCATAATGGTTCTACAGCATTTTTACCGATGTTAATATTCAAACCAAGTGACAAAAAATTATACGTGTCATGGTCTCTTGTAAGGTCTTTTTGTTCAGCCCATTGCTGACCGTCATACAAATCATCTTTTGTAATAGTTACGCGGTCTTCCAGCGCAAGATTAACCTTGTTGCTTAGTTTATAGGCTATGCCCCCACCAAAATGCAATACAGGATTTAGAGTTTTATCAAACAAGGTAGCTTTACGATCTTCGTTGTTCTCGGCAGCCGTTTCATAATCATCATCCAGGCCCTGCGCATCTTTAATATCTTTTCTATTTTCATAAGTTTGTGGTATACCCAGCGCCGTTCCAAACGCGTAGTTACCGGTTCCATTTTTTGCGTTTACTTTAGTATCATACACAGACGCACCCACTCCCACTAAAGCATACACATTCCATTTAGTCCTTGATTTATGGAACATAATATTGTTCAGAGAGAACAAACCTTCCAAAGATAGATCCTGGATTTTTGCCTGGTAGTTATAAAATACCGCTTGTCCTCCATAAGCTGACCAGGGATTCCTGGTGCCTGCAGAAGTATAACCGCTAGATGACTGCCAGTTTTGTCCTTTAGCAGTTCCGTAAACATACTCTAAACGGGCAGAAAAAAGATATCCGAATGCCTTTCTAAAATGTATCCCGAAACTTGGAAACCCAAAGAACTTTGCATCAACATCACCATTGACCTGCATAGCACCTACTTTCAAACCAATTTCCCACATGTTTCTTGGTTTTGCAGGATAATTATACGTGCCATTCATGAATTCCGTGTGCTGAGGCATTCTTCGGGATGAGATGACGGATGAGTCTGCGGGATCGTACGCTCCGATACTACCAGTGGTAGGGGTTTGTGCGAAACTGTACGACGTTAACAGGCATAATACACCTGCCAGAAAAGAGTACTTTTTGCTTGCCATAACTATTGATTAAATTTTAAAA
>DAIQPL010000168.1:0-8693 GCA_036787395.1 Flavisolibacter sp.
AAGGTCCTGCGCCTAACCACATCCACGAAAAATTTTTCTTCCTTTCTCCAAAACATTTTTAAGAAATTCAGTTCCTTTTTTCCTATTAGAGAAAAAAATGCAAGCAAGCTTTCCGATTCTTATTTCAATTCTCCAGCCATAGAATATCATGTTTTGCTAAACGATAAAATTGATCCCTTTCTTGAAGTTCAAATTCACTTAAATTGAAGTTTTATCAATAATAGTCTTTGACCCCAAAAAATGAACCCGCCAGGTTAAAACACCTCAACCAGACTTAGTCATTTCTACGGCTTTAAGTCTTGTCTCTCATTCAATTTTAAAGTTGTCCCTTCTTGCGTTTTTGCTAATGCTTGCTGTATGAAATTATATTGATAACTTTAAATGAGGCTTATTATCAGGGATGAAACACCGTCCTATATACTACATGGCTATAAAACCAGAACATTTTACGGCGAGATACCATCGAGAAAAAAATGATCATTCCTTAATAACAAAACGACCTACTCAAAGCTGCTAAATGAAGAAGCTGTTTGTCCTTTCTGTTTTATCAGGTGCAGCACTGGTCTGTTATTATCTTTCTTCTTGCTCCAATGACAAAACCAATACATTGAATGAAGAGGAAAAGATCAGCTATAACTTTCAAATACGCCCCACCCTTTCAGACAAATGCTTTAAATGTCATGGCCCCGATGCCAATAAACGGGAAGCAGGTTTGCGTCTTGATATAGCTGAAGAAGCTTATAAAGCATTAAAAGAACATCCCCGTGCCTATGCTATTGTACGGGGCAAGCCGGAGGCATCCGAAATGTTTTTGCGCATCAGCTCTAATGACACTTCTTACATGATGCCTCCTCCTATCAGCCATTTGCCGGCATTATCAGAATCTGAAATTGCAGTGATAAAAAAATGGATTGAGCAAGGAGCTCCCTATGAGGCACATTGGGCTTTTACGGCGCCAAAAAAAACAGCATTGCCTAAAATAAAATATAACGAGTGGGTAAATAATGATATTGATTATTTCGTGTTACAACAATTAGAGAAAAGAGATTTAGAACCGAATAAAGAAGCAGATAAAGAACGCCTTTTAAAACGAATTTCCCTGGACATTACCGGCTTACTTCCTTCGCCCTTACTAACAGAACGCTTCCTTGCTGATAACGCTCCTAACGCTTATGAAAAAATGGTGGACGAACTAATGAGGCAACCACAGTTTGGTGAACGCATGGCAATCAACTGGCTTGATGTGGCTCGTTATGCCGACTCGCATGGGTACCAGGATGACAACTACCGTTCACAATGGCCGTGGCGCGATTGGGTGATCCATGCCTTTAATAATAACTTTCCGTACGATCAGTTTATTACCTGGCAACTGGCAGGTGATCTTATGCCAAATGCTACCAAGGAACAACTACTTGCTACAGGCTTTAACCGAAACCATAAGATTACGGAGGAAGGCGGTGTAATAGATGAAGAGTACCGGGTAGAATATGTGACTGACCGTACAAACACGTTAGGCCGTGCCCTTCTTGGCATACCACTTGAATGTGCTAAATGTCATGATCACAAATATGATCCGATCTCACAAAAAGAATATTACCGGCTTTTTGCTTTTTTCAACAATGTAAAAGAAGTTGGTCTTGAGTCATTGGTGGGCGGTCCTGAAACCTATGCTAAAAATCCACGCATGGAGATCACCAAAGCAGACCTTGGGAGTATACTAAACTTTATCAATAAACGAGACACGAATAAGCTGGAAGTATCCATAATGAAAGACAGGGACACCGTAAGAAAAACCTATGTATTGCAAAGAGGAAATTATGATGCTCCTGGTGAGGAAGTGTCGCCTTCAACACCATCTGCTATTTTGCCTTTTGCTTCCACGCTTCCCCCTAACCGTATGGGTCTTGCAAATTGGTTGTTCGATGATAAAAATCCGCTTACTGCCAGGGTATTTGTAAACCGAATTTGGCAGGAAATTTTTGGAAGAGGACTAGTAAAATCAACAGCAGATTTTGGTATGCAGGGAGACCTGCCTTCTCACCCCGCCCTGCTCGACTGGCTGGCAGTAGACTTCATGCATAATGGCTGGAACATCAAGCGTCTTATAAAACAGGTGCTCATGTCGGCCACGTATAGACAATCGGCCGAAGTGAACAAGAAAAAGCTTAAGGCTGATCCTGAAAACATTTATTTGTCGCATGCGCCCCGTTTACGCGTGCCTGCGGAATTGGTACGGGATATTGTGCTTGGCAGTAGCGGCCTGCTCAACAAAATAATCGGCGGTCCAAGTGTTAAACCTTACCAGCCACCCGGCTTATGGGAAATGGCGACATCTGGTCGTGGACAATTAGCTACTTATCTTCAAGACACCGGTGTCTTGCTTTATCGCAGGGGTATGTACACATTCATCAAACGAACTGTAACCCCGCCCAGTATGATGATCTTTGATGCCAGCAATCGCGACCAGTGTGAAGTAAAACGATCCCGCACCAATACGCCTTTGCAGGCACTGGTGATGATGAACGATCCTACGGTATTAGAAGCATCGCTGGCATTGGCCGATCAACTGCTTCAGAAAGGTGAAAATGAGAACAGCATCAGCATTGGTTTCCAGCGAATCATCTGCCGAAAACCGCAGGAAAGAGAATTGCAGATACTAACCGGGTATTATAAAGAGCAGTTGGAAGCGTTTAGAAAAAATAATAAGGAAGCAGAAAAAATTTTGAAAATAGGATATTATAAACCTGTCATTACTTCAAAACCAAAACTGGCTGCCATGATGCAGACCATGCAGGTAATTTATAACATGGAAGAAGCCATCACAAAAACCTAAGTATGAGTAAAGAAATACTTGAACATGGCCTCAACATGAATCGACGAAAGTTCCTTTCCAAATTAAGTATTGGTTTAGGTAGTGCTGCCCTGGGCTCCCTTTTAATTCCCGATTTGTTTAGTAATTCGGAAACAGAAGAAGGACTTATTACAGGCCTGCCTCATTTTGCACCCAGGGCAAAGAGAGTAATCTATCTTTTTCAAAATGGAGCACCTTCTCAATTGGAAAGTTTTGACTATAAGCCTACGCTTACTAAAATGATAGGTCAGGACCTGCCTCTATCTGTTCGGCAGGGGCAGCGCTTAACAGGCATGACTTCTAATCAAAAATCATTTCCCCTTGTTGGCTCTTATTATAAGTTCAATCAGTACGGACTAAGTGGCGCCTGGGTAAGTGAACTGTTCCCACACATCGCTAAAATTGTAGATGACCTTTGTATTGTTCGTTCCATGCATACAGAGGCTATCAATCATGATCCTGCACTTACATTTTTTCAAACCGGCGCCCAACAGGGCAACCGGCCTAGTATGGGTTCGTGGGTTAGTTATGGCCTGGGTACGGAAAATAAAAATTTACCTGCTTTTTGCGTACTGCTTTCCAAAGGCAAAGGCAATGGACAGGGTGTTTATTCCAAGCTATGGACCAATGGATTTTTAGATTCTGTACACCAGGGCGTACAATTCAGTAGTGGCGAAAACCCTATTCTTTATTTGCAGGATCCCGACGGCATGGATAGAACTGCCCGCAGAAAAATGCTGGATAAAATTTCTGAATTAAACCAATTGGAATACCAGCAATTTGGCGATCCAGAAATTGCTACAAAAATTCAGCAATATGAAATGGCGTTTCGCATGCAAACAGCCGTTCCCGAAATAATGGATGTAACCAGGGAGCCAGATGATATTGTAAAATTATACGGACCCGAGTGTTTGGTTCCGGGCACTTATGCGGCTAATTGTTTACTGGCACGCAAGCTATCAGAAAATGGGGTACGTTTTATTCAATTGTATCACCAGGGCTGGGATCAGCATGACAACCTACCTAATCAGATGAAAGGACAGGCGCAGGATGTAGATCAACCTTCTGCAGCTTTAATTACGGATTTAAAACAACGAGGTTTACTGGATGAAACATTGGTAATATGGGGTGGAGAATTTGGCCGCACCAATTACTGCCAGGGTATAATGAAGGCCGATAATTATGGTCGCGATCATCATCCCCGATGTTTTTCTATCTGGATGGCAGGCGGTGGCATAAAACCCGGAATTGTATATGGAGAAACCGACGAATTCGGTTACAATATCATCAAAGACCCGGTGCATGTACACGATTTCCATGCAACTGTTTTAAACCAAATGGGCCTTGACCATGAACGATTGATTTACCGCCACCAGGGACGGCGCTATCGCCTGACAGATGTAGCAGGCATTGTAGTAAAAGACATTATTAGCTAACGCTTATGCATAGAAGAAAATTTATTAAACAGTCCGCCATTGCATCCGGCTCTTTTTTTATTGCTAAAGATTTACTAGCACAGCCTAAGGATCCTATATATGGGCATAACAATATGCGATACCGGATGGACGCAAAGTGGGGAGTACTCAATCCCTCCATAAATCCCGTAAAAGATTGTCATGAAATGGTTCAGGACAGCAAAGGCCGTATTCTATTGTTGACGAATGAAACAAAGAATAATGTCCTTGTTTATAATAAATCGGGCAAGCTATTAGAAACCTGGGGACATGATTTCCCGGGAGCCCACGGCCTAACGATTCATAAGGCCAATGGGGAAGACTTTTTGTTTATTACGGATACTGTAAAACACCGGGTATATAAGACCACTATTAAAGGCGAGGTACTTCAAACTATAAATTATCCGGCAGATACGGGCCATTACACAAAAGAGGAAGAGTTTGTGCCAACCGAAACAACTGTTTTGGATAATGGAGATTTTTACATTGCTGATGGATATGGCTCGCAATACATCATGCATTACGATGTCAATGGAAAATTGAAAAATGTATTTGGTGGTAAGGGCACCGGAAAAGAAAATTTAGATAATGCACATGGCATTACAGTTGATACCCGTGAAGTGCCGCTTACTTTACTCATCACAGATCGAACACGTAACTGTTTCAAGCGTTATTCTCTGGATGGTAAATTATTGGAAGTGATTGAACTCCCAGGCGCTTGTGTATGTCGCCCGGTTATTCATGACCAGCATTTATATGCCGCCGTATTACGGTCACCCAATTTGCAAGCAGAAGGTTCGGGGTTTGTTACTGTGCTGGATAAAAATAATAAAGTGATATCGAACATAGGGGGAACAGAACCTGTATACTTAAACCGCGAATTACAATCCATGAGCCAGGCAGAAAAGATATTTATTCATCCACATGATGTGTGTGTGGACAGTGACGAAAATTTGTATGTAGCACAATGGAACTCGGGCAAGGTGTATCCTTATAAATTTAAAAGAGTATAGTGCTGCAATTAATAAAAAAAACAGGGGAAGGCCTTTTATTAGCCGGTGTGTGCTTTCTTCTTTTCCTTCTTTTTTTTGAACACCGCATTCAGCTTCCTGCCTGGGTGCAGGTGATTGGGCGAATGCACCCCATGTTGCTTCACTTTCCTATTGTATTGTTGTTACTTTATTTTTTTGCACTTTGGATGCCTGCAAAAGAATCTGATACCTGGATAGACGTTGTGCGACTGCTGGCATCCATGATGGCCGTGCTTACTGCCATCATGGGTTTATTATTATCGCTGGAAGAAAAGCGGGAAGGGAGCACGTTCTTTTGGCATAAATGGGGCGGCATCGCTATCGCTCTGGTTGCTTTTTCACTGTATTACTTACACCCGTTTTTAATACGCCGGAAATGGGTTGCACGTCCATTAACCATAGTCATTAGTTTTCTTGTGATTATGACTGGTCATTGGGGTGCCCACCTTACACATGGTGAAAATTATTTGCTTGCACCGCTTGAAAGCAAAGAACGGGAAACAGTGCCTTTAGAACAGGCGGTTGCATTTAAACATTTCATCCAACCTATCCTTAAAACAAAGTGCAGCGGTTGTCATGGCAGGTCGGGTTTCAAAGGTGGATTAATAATGGATGACTCCACCTCCATTTTAAAAGGTGGAAAAACAGGCCCACTCTTTATAGCCGGCCAACCAGAAAAAAGCTTGCTGATCAAGCGCATTTTATTGCCGCTTTATGAAAAGAAACACATGCCTTTGAAAACAAAACCCCAGCTTACGGATGATGAAATTAAATTGCTATCAACCTGGATAAAGGCAGGTGCGCCATTTCAAAAAAAGATTACTGACTTGCCCGCCCTGGATAGCTTTCGGATTTTGGCGGCTTCCTATTTATCGCCTTCTACTACCAAAGAACAAATAGCTTATGATTTTCCACCTGCAGATGAGTCAAAAATAAAAGCCCTGAATAATAATTACCGCCTGGTCTCTCCATTGGGTATAGGCATTCCTGCACTTACTGTCCAGTTCTATGGCAAAAATGGTTATTCAGCAAAAGCATTAGAGGAATTGCTACAGGTAAAAGAACAGATTGTAGAATTGAACCTTGCAAGGTTACCTGTAAAAAACGAGGATTTAAAAACCGTTCAGCGGTTACAAAATTTAAAACGATTAAACCTCAATTATACAGATGTTACAGACACGGGACTTCTCCAATTAACAGCACTAAAAAAGCTGCAAAAGATTTCTATTGCAGGCACTCCTGTTTCACAGCCGGTGGCTAGACAATTACTAAACTTGCCCGAACTCACAACACTATACATATGGAATACTAAATTAGACAGCGCTGATATAGCAGCTTTACGGAAAGACCATAAGCAGATAAAAATTGAAACCGGCTATAAAGACGATGGGAAATTAATCCTTCCACTAAACCCACCCATTGCTAAAACTACACCGGGCATCAATGAACCTTCGAGTCTCATCGAATTAAAGCATTCTTACCGGGGAGCGGAGATACGTTATACTTTAGATGGAAAAGAACCTGACAGCTTGAACAGTGCTCTTTACAAGACCCCAATACAGTTGGAGCAGTTTGCTCTTGTCAAAGCAAAAGCGTATAAGCCTGGGTGGTATGGAAGCAAGACTCTAAAAGCTGTTTATTTTACAAAAGGATTAAAGCCCGACTCAGTCTTTCTTGTGGCGAATGAAGAATCAAATAAAGGAAAAGACAAACTACTCGTTGATGCCGACATAGGCGACGCTAATTTAACCAGTGGGAAATGGTTAGGTTTTAAAGAAACAGGTACCAGTTATTTATATTTTAATAAACCAGTAACTGTACAACAGTTGATAGTACATGCGTTTGTGAATATGGATGCTTATATCTTTCATCCCGCCAAAATTGAAGTATGGGGTGGAATGGACAAGTCAAAATTGAAGTTATTAAACAGTTATCAGAAAACTCCCCCTACAAAAAAAGATGAAGAAGGTTTAGTAGAACCAAGGATTAGTTTCGCTTCAACAACCGTGAAGTGTATTAAGCTGGTCATACATCCACTATCTAAAATACCCCGTTGGCACCCAAAAAGTTACCCTCCTAAAGCTTTTATAAGCGAAGTATTTATATACTAATGCAACCGATAGTTATGTTGAACTTGTTTGCTATAAAAAAATAATTAAGATACTCAAACAACATAATAAGCCGGGTATCCAAACAGGTTACTGCTATTTTGTTTTCTGATAGCTAGTTAACATACTCTTACTACTTCCATGTTCTTTACTTAATGGCAAAACGCGGCAGACTATTTTGAATGTAGTACTTTAATTACCCGGGCTGTTGCCTAATTCATGTCTAAAGTTGCTATTAATTGAATAATTTGATGAAAGATTTTTCGCTGTTGTCATCAATGTATTTCTGAGTTATCGGTGATTTACTTTTGAATACGCAATTAACGGCTAATAAACAATGATAATTTATATTTTGGCTAAATGAAGCGACGAACGTTTATAAAAAAAACAGGCGCGGTTAGTTTAATCACATTTATTTCTCCTTCTGATGTTGTTCAATTGATTAACCACGATACCAATCAAATATCTGAAGAAGATTTTGGGCATCCGCCGGATGAAGCGTATCCACAAACTTATTGGTTTTGGATGAATGGAAACATTACGAAAGAAGGTATTACACTTGATCTGGAGGCAATGAAACGAGTAGGTATTGGAGGCGTTTTTAACTTTGATGTAGGCACAGGCATCCCAAAGGGACCCATTGCTTATTTAAGTGAAGAATGGATTCAGCTAAAAAAACATGCAATCAAAGAAGCGGAAAGACTTGGCCTGGAGTTTACAATGCACAATTGCCCCGGCTGGTCAGCCAGCGGTGGTCCATGGATTACACCTGAATTAGCCATGCAACAATTAACCTGGAACGAAGCGTACGTTTCCGGCGGCAAGCAGGTACGGCTGGCATTGTCAAAACCAGCTTACAGGTTGAATTATTATCGTGATATAGTAGTACTTGCTTTCCCTTCCTTGCAGCAGGAAGAACTTATGCAAACTGTTAAGATCACTTCCAGCAGTGGAGAAATTGACGAAGAAAATTTGCAGAGTAAAAATGCAGGCATAATCGTTAAACCGCAGGAAAAAAATAAACCCGCCTGGTTACAATTTGAATTTGATGAACCTTACGAAGCCCGGTTGATTACTTTTTTTATTTCAGCAATGGCCGCACCGTCATCTAACGAAACGTCAGTAAGCAAACCACTTGAATACGGCGAACGAACATCAATAACTCTCGAAGCATCTGACGATGGTGTTCAGTTTGGTTTAGTAACTCAAATAAATACAGGATTGGAAACCGAACTTTTGGCAGGCGATA
>DAIQPL010000169.1:0-8686 GCA_036787395.1 Flavisolibacter sp.
TGAAGAAAAGTTTGCATAAAAACGGCCACTTATTACTAAGCGGTTTGCTTACAATAGATGAAAAAACTATTATTGAAGAATGCGATAGGGAAGGTCTTGAACTTATCAAACAAAGCGAAAAAAATAATTGGATATCCTTATTATTCTCAATGAAAAGTGTTGATTAGGTTAAATCGAGGTGAACCTTTGAGATTTTATGTTATTTTTGTTACGCTTCAACCAACCACTATTCTATGAATGAGGTTCTTTTAATTGTTCTTGCCTATCTAATTGGTAGTATCCCTACGGCTGTCTGGGTTAGCAAAATTTTCTACGGTTTTGACATAAGAGAATACGGTAGTGGTAATTCTGGTGCTACAAATACTTATCGTGTGCTAGGCTCCAAATGTGGCACGTTCGTTATGATCATTGACATGCTGAAAGCGATCATAGCAGTTAAACTAGCCTTTTTGTTACCTTATTCTTTTGAAAATGATATTTACCTGGTAAATATGCAACTTGGCCTTGGCCTTTCGGCAGTGCTTGGACATATCTTTCCTATTTGGGCGGAATTTAGAGGGGGCAAAGGAGTAGCTTCGCTTTTTGGAATGGTCCTGGGCATACAGCCCAATGTGGCTCTTTGTTGCGTAGGGATATTTATTTTAGTATTTTATTTAACCCGCTGGGTTTCTTTAAGCTCCATACTGGCGAGCATTGCCTTTCCAATTTTTATACTTGTTATTTTCAATGAACCAGAGAAGCTTTACCGCGTTTTTGCCATTATTGTAGCTATGCTGGTTCTTCTTACACATCAAAAGAATATAGGGCGACTTCTAAAAGGCAACGAGAGTAAAGTGCCGATTTTGAAACATCGCGACCGGCGCCGGAAGAGCCGTAAATAAGCTTTAACATAGTTGGATTAATCTTCTTTAACACCTGCTAATCTTAGTCTGTTTTTGGTATAATCATTGAATTCACTATAAAAAAGATAAAGATGATACGGAAAATAACTAGTTTCTTCTTGATCGTAACGGCTTTTGTGGCTTGTTCTACAAACCCGGTTACTGGAAGAAAACAATTCAAACTGGTTTCAGAGCAGGAACTGCAAGGTATGGCTTCACAGGAGTACAGGCAGTTTTTATCAACAAATAAGGTAGTAACTCCTTCAGCGGACAGGGATGCTGAAATGGTGCGTAGAATAGGCCAGCGTGTGGCAAAGGCTGTAAGCCAATATTATAGCCAAAACAAGCTCGGTAATGTGCTTGAAGGTTATAACTGGGAATTTAACCTCGTCAATGATAAAGCCGTTAACGCATGGTGTATGCCGGGCGGCAAAGTTGTAGTTTACACCGGCCTGTTGCCTGTAACCCAAAATGAAGCTGCATTGGCGGTTGTTATTGGCCACGAAATTTCCCACGCCATTTTTCAGCATGGAAATGAACGGATGAGCCAGGGGTTAGCTCAACAATTAGGGGGAACAGCTCTTTCAGTAGCTATGTCAAGCAAACCTGCCGCCACTCAAAATCTCTTTATGCAAGCGTATGGAATAGGCAGTACTGTAGGCTTTGCGTTACCGTTTTCCAGGAAGCAAGAGTTAGAGGCTGACCACTACGGACTTATATGGACAGCCATGGCAGGATACAATCCAAGAGAGGCCATAACCCTCTGGCAAAGAATGGAAAAGATGTCTAATGGTCAAAAGCCACCTGAATTTTTAAGTACACACCCTTCGGAGGGCCGAAGGATTGAAGAACTGCAGAAATTTATGCCTGAGGCTTTAAAATATTATAAACCGATGAGTAATAAAGGTAATTTATGAGCCAAGAAACCCGCTAACTAAGTTATTAGCGGGTTTTTTCTTTTATAAACGCTTGGGGGGCAGTCTTTTTTTTCGTACTTTTGCGTACCTGTTTGTGTGAAAAACCTTTCTTACTACTTCACAAGTCTAAAAAAACAGTACTTACCTGTATGTCACAAACAATTTTAGAAAAGCTTCAACTCAAAAACGAAAAAAACATTTTAATCCAAGGTCTTCCTTCTTCAATCGAAAAACAATTTAGTAAGCTTTCTTTTGCAAAGAATCTTACTCCCTTGTTAAGGACAAGAAAAATTGACTTTGCATTAGTGTTTGCCGTTAGCGAAAATCAGTTAAATGGCATTTTGGATGACATCATGCCGGCGCTTAAAGAAGAATCAAAGCTTTGGGTTGCCTATCCAAAAATTACTTCAAAAATCACTACAGACCTTAACCGGGATGCAAGCTGGAGTAAATTAGCGGATGCAGATTACGAAAGTTCTGAGCAGGTTTCATTAGACCATGTTTGGCATGCGGTCTATTTCAAAAAGAATGATCTCTTAGAAGAACTTGGATTTGAAGAAGAGATAGTGGTTGTAAAGCGCAAGCCGAAATTGGCAAGCGTTTAATTTTAAAAACTTATAGTAAAAAAAGAGGGTTTTAAACCCTCTTTTTTTATTTTATGTTTTTTATGAAATCATCAATATAAAGTCCCAGAATAGAAGATAAGGGAGTTTCTCTATTTAATTGAGCATCAATCCATTTTCGGGTGTTACCTAATTTTTTTAATAGGACAATAGCCCCGTTAATTAATTTACACTCAAATAGTGGCTCTTCTTCGGCCTGAACCAATTTCACATCGGCTGTTCCAAATAAACCGTAGTAGGGATAACTGATGCTAAAATGATTTGTGGATGGGGCATAGGATAAAAATGTACCCATAAAGCGGTTTTTAGTTATTATTATTTGGATTCTTACACGCTAACATAGCATTAAATTTATTTGGATAAACTTAATTACCAACCCGATTGCCAGGTTGGTAATGCTATTAATTTTTTAGATTGGATAAGTAAAACCCTTCTTTGTGGAGAACTGTTTTGTTTGGTATGGCAGTAAGTAAAGAGTCCTTTACCAATTTCTCCACAAGTCTTAATTGATTATCCTGGTCGCCGGATTGAGCGATTAATTTCCAGCTTTCAATTTTCATTAAGGCTCGTTTGCTGGTCTTAATAACGTGGCGGTCCAGCCATTCTGACCTTTCTGCAAGGTACAATTGATGATTACGAAAATAGGCATGCATAGGAGGAAGATTTTAAAATGATGGTTGCTTTACGTTTTCAAATTAATAAGAAAACTTTGGAAATTCCTAATCTCATCAAAAATTTCGACGAAATATAAAAAAAACTTAGTCATCTATGAAAAGAAATAGACGACTAAGTTTGAAAAGAGGGTGTTTTTATTATGCTAAAACTTCAGTAGCAGATTTATTGTATTCCTCGGCTAATTTTTTCTGTAAATCAAATGACATTGGCTGGTAGCTGTCAAATTTCATTTTGAACTTAGCCCTTCCTTGAGTAATAGATCGAAGAGAGGAAGAAAAGTCATGCATCTCCGAAAGCGGCACTTTAGCAATAACCTTTTGAAAATGTCCTTCAGTATCTATTCCTTCCACTAATCCACGACGGCTTTGTAAATCTCCCATAACAGAACCAGTAACATCTTCAGGACATAAAACTTCTACGGAGTAAATTGGTTCTAATACTTGCGGGTCAGCTTGTTGAAACGCTTGTTTAAAGGCCATAATGCCTGCAATCTTAAAGGAAATGTCATTAGAGTCCACCGCATGCATCTTTCCATCATATACACAAACTCTTACGTCACGCACATAAGAACCGGTTAAGGGTCCCTCATGCATTTTTTCCATAACTCCTTTTAATATCGACGGCAAAAACCGTGTATCGATTGCTCCGCCAACAATACAATTATAAAAAACAAGTTTACCACCCCACTCCAGGTTAAACACCTCCCTTCCACGAACTGTCAATCCATGTGGATCGGCCATTCCTTCATGAAAAGGTTCGATGCGCATAAATACCTCACCAAATTGTCCTGCGCCACCCGACTGTTTTTTATGCCTGTAATTAGCTTCAGACGCTTTCCTTATAGTTTCACGATACGGAATGCGCGGCCTGCCAAATTTAACCGGTACTTTATGAAGGTTTTCAATCTTCCATTTAGCAACAGCCAGGTGCATATCTCCCTGGCTATGAATAAGTGTTTGCTTTAATTCAGAGGAAACTTCAACGACTAAAGTGGGGTCTTCTTCTCTTAGCTGGTGAAGCGCCTGGGCAAGTTTTTCTTCTTCTCCCTTATTAATTGGTTCTATACAAACTGTCATATTAGATGGGGGGAACTCAATCGGAGGCAGTTCGTAATTTTTTCCTTTTACATGCAGGGTATTATTTACATGTGTGTTTCTTAGTCTTAAAGTCGCTCCTATATCGCCGGCCACCAGTTCATTCACCGGGATGCGCTTGTTTCCTTCCATTAAAAAGACTTGGTTAATCTTTTCAACAGTCCCATTGGACTCATTGACCAGTTCCATTCCGGTTTTTATGGTTCCAGAGAAAACTTTAAAGTAGGAGAGATCGCCAACGTGCGGTTCAGAAATTGTTTTGTAAACAAAAATGCAGGCAGGTCCAGCTGCGTCACAAGTAAGCTCTTGTCCATTCTTAGTCAATTGCGGAGGTATTTCATTGGCACTGGGGCATACATTATCTATAAAACCCATTAATCTTCCGCTTCCCATGTTTCTTTCAGCACTTAAACAGAATAAAGGAAAGAGATCATGTTTGATCATAGCTCTCTTTAAACCTTCTTTCATTTCATCTTCTGTTAATTCGCCCTGGTCAAAATATTTTTCCATTAAGCTTTCATCGTTGCTCGCAATAGCTTCAACCAGTTCTTTATGTAATTGCTCGGCTTTTTGTTTTTCATCATCAGGTATAGATAACTTTTCCGGCTTTCCTCCTGTATCCTTAAACTTATACAAGGTCATGCGCAATACATCAACAATCTCATGAAAACCAGCCCCTTGTTGCCTCGGGTATTGAACCACCGTAATACTGTTTCCGAAATGGTCTTTTGCTTGTTGTACGGTTTTGTCAAAATCAGATTGCTCATCATCTAACTTATTCACCGCAAAGATCATTGGCGTTTTAAACGTTTCTGTGTATTCCCAAATAATGTCTGTTCCCACTTCAACTCCCATAGTTGCATTTAATAGCATAACCCCTGTATCGGCAACCCGCAATGCAGAAAGAACTTCTCCCACAAAATCGTCATAACCTGGCGTATCAAGAATATTTATTTTATATCCCCGCCATTTTGTGTGCATGAGTTTCGAAAAAATAGAATTGCCGCGTTCCTGTTCCAATTGGTGATAATCTCCAACAGTATTATTTTCATAAACAGAACCGCGGCGGGTAATCAATCCAGCTTCAAAAAGCATGCATTCCGCTAAGGTTGTTTTGCCGGAGCCGGCGTGGCCCAGCAAAACAATGTTTTTTACGTGTGAGGTATCAAACTCTGGCATAAAAAAGTGTTTTGGGTGAAGCAATAGAATTATCACATACCATTTGTATGTATAGCAAGCCAATATGTGAAATATTTATTGACAACTTATCTTACTGACAAATTGCTTAAAATCGTTGCGTAATTCCTGGAGTGTACTTTCAAGATGTAAAAACTCGTTAAGCAGATTCTCATGCTCGGAGTAGGTGCCTTCTGAAATATTGTCTCCTTCAAATTGAATTTTTCGTTCGTGATTTTTAATAAGCTGCTTAACGTCGTGAATGTTGATGAGTTGGATGTGAAACTGGTTGTCGTAATGTTCTACTTCCTGGAGTTGGTTTTTTGATAGAGAGTTTCGGCAAATTTGCTGAAGCACCTTTTTGCTGTCCTGTAATTCTTCGCGGTAGTTGCGTAAAATTTGGCGCCATTCGGTGCATTCAGCTGAAAGCTGTGAGATGTCTGTCTGAACCATGGGATGAAGATTTAAGGTTAAATAATTGTGCTTTTCACTTCTGCTTCCCTTGGGTGTGGATGGTATTCTAAAATTACCTCAGTTTATTTCAAAAAAGAAGAATTTATTTAAACAAAATACATTAAATTATTTGAGCTCAAAACCACCTTTCGAGTAAGGAAGTAATAGTTCAGATGGCACATTAAAAAGTTTTTGATTGTAAAGCACGCAAATAAAATATCCAGGTTTTCCCATCGCTTCCACTAGTGCGACAGTTAACAAAGATTCTTTACTTCATGGCTTAAGTCTTCCAACTTATATTTGTCACCTTGATCAGTCAGGATACCATACAACAAATACTTTCCCGCATCGATATTATAGATGTTGTAGGCAGTTTTGTAAAATTGAAAAGACGTGGCGCCAATTACCTTGGCAATTGTCCTTTTCACCATGAAAAAACGCCTTCATTCACAGTGTCGCCTTCGAAAGAAATCTTTAAGTGCTTTGGTTGCGGCAAAAGTGGCAATACCATCAGCTTTTTAATGGAACATGAAAAGCTGTCCTATGTCGAAGCTTTAAAATGGTTGGCGAACAGGTATAATGTAGAGGTAGAGGAAACAGAGGCATCACCGGAAAAAAAACTTGCCCAGCAAACTTCAGAGAGCTTATTTATTATTAACCAATTTGCGCAAGAATTTTATACGGATCAATTGTTTGGCACAGAAGCAGGGCAGAATATTGGTTTGGGCTATTTAAAGGAAAGAGGATTCACTGAGGAAATTATCAGAAAATTTGGCCTGGGATACGCGCCTGATAAAAGAGATGCTTTGGCAAAAGAAGCGATCGCCAAACAATATACAGTGGAACTGCTGCAAAAAGCCGGATTAGTTGTTGAACGCAATGGGCAATTAATAGATAACTATCGGGATAGGATTATTTTTCCTATACATAATAACAGCGGGAAGGTCATTGGGTTTGGCGCACGATTAATTAAAAGCAATGACAAAGCGCCCAAGTATATCAACACACCGGAAAACGAACTATATGTAAAAAGCAAACTACTTTATGGAACTTATTTTGCACGCCATGCTATAGACAAAGCGGATGAATGTTTATTGGTTGAAGGTTACACAGATGTGATCTCACTTCATCAGGTTGGAATTGAAAATGTAGTAGCCAGCGGTGGAACGTCACTTACTCAGGACCAGCTACGCCTGATAAAAAAATATTCAAAGAACCTCACCATTATATACGACGGCGATGCAGCAGGAGTGAAGGCCGCTATGCGTGGGTTGGACATGGCCCTGGAAGAAAGCCTGAATGTAAAGCTGGTTTTAATTCCTGATAAAGAAGATCCCGACAGTTATGTAAAAAAGCTAGGGACGAATGCTTTTAAAAATTTTATACTTCACAATAAAAAAGATTTTATTCTTTTTCAACTTGAAGTAGCTCTGAAAGATGCCGGCAGCGATAGCAATAAAAAAGCGGAAGTGGTTAAGCAGATTGCTGAAACCATCTCAAAGGTTGACAAAACAGAAGACTTTACAAAACAACAAGACTATATACGTCAGTCTTCACAGTTACTGAATGTTGATGAAACCGGTTTTACCAACCTGGTTAATAAATTTATCCGGAACCGCATTTCAATACAGGAAAATAAATTGCCTTTTCATGAAGCAAAAGTTATTGAAGAAAATGACCGAAAGGCTGCAGATAATAACTTTAGTGATCAGACCTTCAATCTTCTTTTCCAGGATGATTTGCAGGAACGCGAAATTGCCCGCATTCTTTTAGAACATGGCTTCAAGAAATGGGATAGCTCTCGACTAATAGCCGACCATATTCTTTCTGAACTGCCAGAAGAGGATTTGATAGACAATGAAGTCGTTGTGCGGTTTCTTCATACCTACAAACAAGCATTGGCAGAACACACCAAACCTGAAAAAAACTACTTCCTTTATCATCCCGATCCGGCAATAAGCACCTTAGCCGTTTCACTTGTTTATTTCCCGTATGAAGAAAGCGTTCATTGGAAAAGAGAATTGAGTCAATCCACCGGTTATCAAAAAAGCCTTTTTCAACAGGACTATAAGTCCTTTCTTGATACCCTTCGCCCCGAGAATGAAGAGGACCTAATGCGTTTTTTAAAAATGCAGAAAGATACCACCAATGAAGAAGTAGAAAGCGCTATAAATTATCTAAAACTTCGCAAAATCAAACGCCTCTTACTACAGAACCAGGCAGACCTTGAGAAAGCTGCTCCCAGTGATCAACAAACACTTTTTCTAACCCATGTACACTTAAAGCAGATGGAAATAGAACTATCGAGCAAACTTGGTAGCGTAGTTATTAAATAGTGTTTGGGTTAGTTAATACGAATAATTGTACTCTTGCAGACCCATTTGTCCGCCATTCACCATGCGGTTGGCAATTTATTCAACAATTATTAACTGGTACCATAAATGGAGTGTTTAAAAAGGGTTGGCATTGAATTTTAAGTAATTACATGATTGCTATTTTACAAATTATTAAAATATGAGAGCTTTATATGCACTGGAAGGAGGAGTTGCTGGTGCAGCAGCCCTTACTCTTATTCATGAAACCGTAAAAAAAGCCGTTCCCAATGCACCAAGAATGGATCTTTTAGGAATGAATGCACTTTCCAAAGGTTTAAAAGTTATTGGAGCCAGAACACCGAACGAACGCAAACTTTATGGTTTGTCCCTGACAGGCGACCTGATAAGCAATACAGTTTTTTACAGCTTTGCCGGTATTGGGAAAAAAGAGAATGCGCTGTTAAGAGGCGCTGCTCTTGGGTTGGCAGCAGGTTTAGGTGCCGTGCTGTTACCAAAACCCTTAGGTCTTAACCAGGATACGAGTAATCGTAC